>NZ_DAKC01000100.1:0-5478 GCF_002496465.1 Methanosaeta sp. UBA356
TAATGTTTAAATCAAGATGGAAGATAGCCTTTTTGCTGGTATTGAGCCTGGCAAGCATAATGTCGAATTCAGCAGCTCAGGATGAAGCACCTCAGAGTGTAGCACCTCCGAGTACAGGCAGCTGTACTCCCGTTCTGCAGGATCCAGTAGCTCCAGGCGATATAATCGACCTCAGAGGTCCCGATGTACCGGCTGATCAGCAGGCATTGGGCATTCATTGGGACTATATGTGGACGGTTAAAGAAGATGATGCGGGAGGAAGGACGGTCGCAACACTTGATACCCAAAGCATCTCTTTTGCTGTTCCAACTACGGAATATGCAGAAAATTATTACTTCGAGATGTTGGTTACAGCTCGTGAGGCTGCACTTTGTATCAACCAGGCCTGCATGACCTTCCCGATTGTGACCCCAGGTCAGTGCTCAATAACAACAGATTCATCGGATCAGATTTGCATCATCGATGATAAAAATCACAAATATAGCACAGAAAGCACTCCCGGCCAGGTCAATCAGCGCTGGTGGGTGTTCAAGCAAGGCGAAGTTCCTGAAAATCTGGAATACAACGGCAATGCCGATTCCAAGGTCGGAGATGGGTCCAACATAAACATCAAATGGAATGAATGGGCTGAGAATTCCGGCACATATGTTATAATGACAGGGTACTTCGGCAAGAAATCACCCTATGTTTTCCAGGGATCATGCCAAAAGCAAGTTGTGATTGTGGATGTGCCGCTCAATACGATAACTGTAACGTGATGCAAATTATGGGCACCAGGGCATTGCCTGGTGGCTCATTTTTATTAAATATTGGACTGGCCTGGCAATCGGCTGCCGATGGGCAAAACGCATGATGATATGTTAAATATAAATAATTATTTAAAAAAGTGCAGGATATAGACTATGAAATCCATCCTCAGCAATTCCAAAGAGACTATCTGCCTCTCGGCCATTTTATGTCTATTTTTCCCATTTATCCTGAGCTCTGCAGCAGGATCAGATTGGCCTGACTGCAATTTTCACTGTCGCGCCAAGGATGTAACGATAACCGATCTCTGGCTGGGGGATGCTCAGGGAAATTTGCTATCTGCTTGCGCTCAGAATAGCTCAGTAGATGCCTATATATGGGCCAGATTTAAGAACAATGCCAATAGTCCTCGATATGCGGTAATTCTCTTATGCGACATATATGTGGATGGTGCTCTGCAGGAATCCCATTACGATGATGGAGGCCTCTGCGTTCTGGATACCATTCCCGCAGGCTCTGAGAATTCTCTCTCCTTATATGGATTCTCATTTAGCTGCGGCCAGGAGGTAAGGATAGAGAATCTGGTCATAAGCTGGGAGACGGCCAATGGCATCGATTGCTCCAATGCTAATCGGAGATGCAGCAATCGAAATACCAAATGCTATCGTGAGACTGGCTCCATTGATCTGACACCTCCGAGCTGCCAAATTGAAGGGCCGAGCATTCCTTGTGAGAGCATCATCGCCACATATCTGCCCCAGATCACGAGGGCACCCGAATTAAAGCCCCAATTGGTTTGGAGAATAGATGGAATGGATGCAGAAGACGAGTCGGCAGAGGAAGGCCTTCAGGTTGATTGGAGAGACTATGGAAGTGGGTATCATATTCTGCAGCTTAGCATAGATTGGAATGATGACCATGGCAGGCTGGTTCAGAGCTGCACGGACAGCCTCAGGATTCTGGTTGTTGAAGTGCCAAGCAATGTGATCGAACTGACCTCAGGGACTGAGACGCTCAATGATTAAGCTTCTGTGCTTGCGCGCGCCTTCCTCCGGAAGGTCAAAGAGTCCAGAAATCGCCCATATGTGTACATGGCTATCACTAGCTATAATCTTGGCACTAATCCTTCCCGTCAGCGCAGAGCCGAATCAGATCATCGGTGGCGTATCCTATACGATCTCCGCACCTTTAGCCCCTGAGGGGCAGAGCTACAATTATAGCTGGTCAGCAACTGGAGGCACTCCACTTAACGCGAGCCAGAGCTCATTTCAGTGGACAGCTCCCCTTGTAGAGAATTCTACCACCGTTCTGATCGAACTGAAAATAGAGAGCAACGTAAGCGGCTGCATTAATGAAAACCAGATTGAGATGCTGGTCTTGCCCGCAGCAAAAGCAGAGATTCACCTAAAAAAAGACTGCAGATATAGCCCACCAGTGAGGGTGGGCGATACAGTCGTTTATACATATAACGTAACCAATATCGGCGGAGTCACTCTTTATGAAATAAACCTCACCGATACTCATGATTGGGGGCCGAACTGCCATCCAACTCGGGTTGGAGGTGGGGGAGGTGACGAAGCATTGGAGCCGGGCCAATCATGGCAATATGAATGTCTTTACGAGATTCATGATCCTGCCAATTATACCATACTGCGCATCATGGCTAGCACTGGTTACAGGGAGCAGGATATGATTGAGAAGCTACTGCGGCTGAGAACTCGCATGGAAATCAATCTGGAGAAGATGAGAAGACTGCAAAAAGAGTTCGATCCGCATGCGGCAACGCTAACTATTGAGCGCATGCAGATGGCTGGCATCAACTATACCTCCTACTACTATGTCAATGAAGTGACTGAGGAGAGCCTGAAGAGGATTATAGATCCGCAAGGGAATTTAAGCGTCACTTACTATAGAGATCCCGTCTCGCAATTGAATTTGACCACTCGATACGATCCAAAAGGAAAGATTCTCTCGGAGGAGGAATACTACTATACGCATCCGGGAACGAATGAGTACATGAAGATCGAATACGATAATCCATCTGTGGGCTTGAAGACCATTACCATTACGGATTATATTACAGGAGATACATTGATCATAATAGAAGATTATAACGGAGTTATAATAAGCAAAGAATACAAAAAAACGCCGGGCTACATAGTTTACGAGGAGAAATATATCCTCAAAAACATCGCCACTGTGAAGGCGAAGACGGGAGCTGGCCAAGAGGTATCCGATTCAGATACATATTCTTTGGAGATATTCAAGCAAAATCCAATTTTGAGCGTTTTTAAAGATGATGAGCCAGATCCAGTGCAATTCAATGGTACTATTAATTATACCATCGCATATAAAAATAACGGCGGTCAGGATGCTCACGAGGTAATGCTAAAAGAGACCTACAATGAGAGCCTGGAGTTCATATGGGCAAGCCCTGCTCCGGATCCGGGCACAATTGATGCCTGGACCATTGGAGATCTGGATAAAGAAGAGTCCGGCAAGATAGCGATCCAGGCCAGATTGAAGGATATTCTAACACCGGGATCAATAATCACCAATCGCATTGATATGTGGTGTAAAGAAGGATCGCATGCCGTTGCCTGGGCCAATACAACTGTAACCGGAGAAGGGCTGGTAATTGGAAAAAGGGCCTCATCCCGCATAATTTTCCCAGGGGAGCATCTGAATTACACCATAGACTACAGAAATAATGGCTCTGTGAAGCAGACCGATGTTGTGATCCATGATTATTTGGATGAAAAAGTCGATTTTAAGTATTCTCTATCAGATCCACTTCTCATCAATGAGAGCTCAGGAAGACACCACTGGTGGTATGTTGGAGATCTGCTGCCCGGATCCGGAGGGACCATCGAGATCTTCGTGAAGGCCAAGGGCAAAGACACATTCAAAGACAACGCTGGTTCGGTCTTCAACACATATCAGATAAACTCTTCGCAAACAGAAGGCACGAATAAAACACTGGAGACCTACGTCGTCCACTCATTATGGATCAAGAAGGAGGCAAATGCAACTGCCGCCGCTCGAGGTGAGAATATCACCTATACAATAAAATATGGAAACTCAGACACCGATTTTACCGCTGAGAATGTGAGCATAACGGATATGCTTCCAGAAGTTGATTTTCTCGGAGCAACTCCTCATCCCAACATCATAAACGGAAAAAATCTCACCTGGATGATCGGCAATCTGACTCCGAGGGCAAACGGCACGATAGTTCTCGATGTTCATATACCCAAGAAGACGCAGATGGTCTTCGATGAAACCTCATCTGTAGAAGGCGATGGCTTTATCCGCATGCGAAAGAGTCTATCCACGGAAGAAGCGGAGCGCTCGCTCACAAACAGGGTCGAGATCCGGGGGTACTATGAATCTATGCCAATCCCTGTCAGTAGCAGCTCTGTGGTGGTCACCATTCTCGGAGCTGCCGGAACAAGGATCACTACTTCGGAGCACGGGAGCGGCCACTACGAGGAGGATGAGAATTCGCGCTTGGTATCAAAGAACAAGAGCGTGAGTCTAAAAAAGGATATCTTTGCCAGCTATGGGCGTTCTACTTTCCAGCTGCCCGGCAAACGAAGCATAGACTACCAATCCCTGTGGTCGGACAGAACATCAGCGGCAAATTATATTCGAGGAGAAGTGGTCACAGAAAATTACCTTTATGTCCACAACCTGCAAAAAGACAGCAGCTTTGATGTGGACATGAACCAGACAGTATATCGTTCAGACGCCAGCCATGATTCTGGAATAGCTCGAATCAGTTATAGGAAGAATGCACAGGACAGCTCCCATAGCATAAAAGAAATGATAGATGAAGATTATCATGGCAGTTTTAAAGTGTTTCAATCTATTGACTCTTATGGAGAGAATGTAAGACAAGATAGGTCGATCACAGGCAAAGGGCGAGTGTCCTCGGACAAGCGAACAGAATCTCAAAGATCCTTTGAGCATGGGAGCGGTTACTATTCAGCTCAGGAATCGATGGATTCAAGCAGCATCACAAAGAACGTCAAGATGCTCTACTCGCCGCAAAATGAGATCCTGGGATCCATGAACACTAGCGGCGGAAGCCTATGGCGGGAAGGCATGCAGACCAAAGATCCAGAGCAGGAGCTCATCATAAGCGAAGAGATTCGATCCGCCTCTTACATCGAAAAAGAGGCAGAAATGGATTTGTCATCATTGAAGTTTATAGGCTCCTTCAACGGGTCCATGGATACTGCAATCCTCCAGGGAAATGGCCCAGATTATGAAAAGGTGCGGCTAGATCAGAGCTTTGTAGGCAAATTCAACATTGATACCGCCATCAGCCTGCATCCTGAGCCAGTACACCGCTATGTGCATGTGAACATTGAGAAGAAAGCCATTATGCAGGATGATAATATAGTCCTCTTCCTTATCAATGTCACCAATGACGGCAGCAGGCCGCTCAAGAAATTGGATGTTTCGGACAGGCTTCCTCCGGGCCTGAGCTTCATCGACTCCAGCCAGAGGCCAGAAGTTGATGGCCAATTCATCAATTGGACTATCTCGTCACTGGACATTGGCAGAACGATGACCATAAAGCTGAGAGCCAGGGTCGAGAACGGCCGCCAGATATATGATAATTACGTGAGCGTGTCAACCGGCTATAATGACACTAGAATTGAAGCCGAGAACCATACCCTCTTTGAGGCTTACTATCAGCCGCTCTCCTGTTGCCCGGAGCTG
>NZ_DAKC01000034.1:0-5315 GCF_002496465.1 Methanosaeta sp. UBA356
ATTAAAAAGGGCGGAGTTTAGGTCAAATTCGACCATATATTTTGTGTGCTTGCTCAATAGTCATAATGTCCAAGATCTTGACAATTTTTTCATCTTTATATATTTTGTAAAAAGCGGTGTATGACCTTGAAATATGCAACCTATAAATATCTTCATGGTCCTTTCGCTGAATAATTTCTTTGTCTCCCTGGCCAGGAAATGGATTGAATGCAAGTGTTTTGCATTTTTCGACCACGATTCGGTGGCTCTTAGAGGGCAACGAGTTGATGAACTCCAAAGCATCCTTATCGATAACAATATGAAAGGCTACCACGGAAGCTCCACAAACTCACCCTCTTTCTCAATCTTTTCCATATCTCTGAATAGTCTAGCCTTCTTTCTCTCTTCAATCATCTCTTCAAGGAGTTGAGAATAGGTCTGTCCTGCCGACTTGAGCTCTGACAGCTCAATCCATACGGCTTCAGTTACAGGGATTCTTTTTGTAGCAAGCATGGATAATGTTGTAAGGATTGTAAGTAAATAGAGTTTTCCCTAAAAGCGATACATATGAAAGATTTTAATATTTAGCTGACTAAGCCCGGAGGGATGATCCGCGCCCTCCTCCTCTTGCTGCTGTTGCTGCCCGGCGGCGCAGCCCGGGACATCCAGCTGGGGCCCATGGCTCAGCCCGCGGGCGCAGTTATACTGGTCATAGACGGCCTGGGTTCATCTTACGTCTATCCGGAGCACAATGCCTATGCTCTGGACGGCTCGCCTCTGGATAAGGCGGTGCTATTCAACCTCACCGGCGGTGGGGCGCGGGCGGTGGATGTGCGAGTGCCAGTCCCCGAGACCACAAAGAGCCATTCCGTTCTTGTCACCGGCAGATCGGAAGCGGACTGGGACCAGCTCGGCCACACCATCTTCGACCTCGCCCGGGAGGAGGGATATTTATGCCTTGCCATTATGGAGCGGGGAGACTCTATGTCGATCATGGAGGATATGGATGCAGTCCTTTACCTGGAGGATAACGCCCTGCAGGGCGCTGAGCCCACACCGGGATTTCGGCCCGATGCTCCAGAGGGCCTGCGTACCCTCTTTCAGGAATGGCGGGACAGATTCGCTGGATATTCCAATCGTGAGGGCATGGCAGGCTATGCCGGCTACAACGCCTGGGCACTGGATGCGGCGGCGGATACTGTAGAGCATCTCATAGGAAAGCCATTCATCATGCTGGTCAATGCCGGAGCGGTGGACAGCGCCGGCCATAATCTGAACGCCAGCGGCTATCTGCAAGCAGTGGAGGCGCTGGACGCGCCCCTGGGCAGGCTGGTTCGGGCCTGCCGAAAAAATAACCTCTTGCTGGTCATCACTGCCGACCATGGCATGGTCTTTCCGGACCGGGAAGGAAAGGGCGGCCACTCGGCGGAGAAGTATGCCGCCCGGCTGGAGGCGTTGCGAGTGCCCCTGGTCGTCCAGGGGCCGGGAATTGAGGAGCTGAACCTTGGCGGCCAGTGGTCGGAGATGGATGTTGCCCCCACAGTGCTTGCATTGCTGGATGTATCCTCGAATACATCCTCTGAGGGAGTGGCTCTTCCGGTCAGGAAGGGAGGCATTCTGCGAGTTGCTGGCGCGCCAGCAGGGGTAGAACTGTGGGGGCAAGGGACCTGTCTGGCCAATGCCTCTGGGGATAACGAGTATATCTTCCGGGGTCTTGAGTGGGGAGAGTACACTCTGAAGGCTGGAGGGCAGTCCTGGGATGTGCTGGTGGATGGGGATGATACCATAGACCTGGCAGGAAAGGCGACCATGCCAGTGGGTATGAGGCGAGCTTTTGGAGTGATCATGATCCTGGTCATAAACCTGGGGGGAATGGCGACCATTTTGAGGATCTGGCGGCGCTCTGAATGAATAAGCCGCTCGCTTGAAGAATGATTCGCTATTCAAATTGGTTAAGTAGTGAAAAGGAGAAGGCTAGGAGAGATTTAGAGAATACCATGGCATTGGGCCTGCAAAATCAGTACAGTCGATTCTCGGGCGGGTCAACACCGATCCACAATGTCCTATTTCCAGGAGCCAGTACCACCAGGGTGGCAGGCCTGACCTCGCCCAAGATCTCGACATGATGCTGCTTTTAAGGCGGTACAGCACTGGACTATCACGCAGCGTCCATCTCGCGGGAGCCCGATTCACCGAAGGATGCCGGGCCTGCAATTCGCCTCTTTATCAGCATCTGTCATGTCCTGGCGGGCATGAACTACGACCCAGCTTTTGGGCATGCCTCAACGCCCATCATGGCATGCATATTCGCATCTATTTGCAGGGATGCTCTTCTCGATCTATCTTCGGGCAAAAGAGCCCAGTCGGATTGCTGGATCTCTGGTTCTTGCAGCGCAAAACACGACTTGTTCCTATAGGCACGATTAATACATATAGTTTGTGCCTTGATAGGTGAACTTCGAATCTCCGCTCCAGTCGTTCCTCCTATCATGCCCCTCAGGGCATCTTTGCGGTCATCTTTTTGATGTACTCCTCCTTAGAAAGACCGCGGTTCTCGTTCAGCCTATCTTTTATCATCTGGCCTTGATCTCTGAGCCACTCGAACTTGGTGCAGCCCTCCAATTCTTCGCAGGAGCTGCATAGGTCGTATCCTTTCTCTCGAGCGCAGATCCTTATGGTGCAATCAGGTGGACCTCCGCCGTTCTCGCATCCTGCGCAGCGGGCATAGGTCTCCATCCAGGCCAGGCCCAGATCCACTGCCGCCCAGTCGATCGCCTCTCCCCCAGGCACAAATGGAGCCCAGTTTGGAATATCGCATTCAGTGATGTGCTTTCTGGTCCGGCTTGCGGACTCGGCTACTATGCTGCCTCCCAAGGGGCATGAGCCGCATAATATTCCGCAGGGTCCGGCCTGATTTTCGGCGCTGTTCAGCCTTTCATCCATAAAATGTACATTGCTTGAAATATTCTTATATTCTTCGGCCTGATGACATCCTCCAGGAATTCGCATTAAGGCGAAAAAGGGTGTTTGCGGGATAGAGGAAGTGCTGCCCAAGCGATCCAGGCGGATATCAATGCTCTCTTAAGGATGAAGAGCATTTGATGGGATGCATTCCAGAGCGCAAGCTCCAAATTCCATGCCCCCCACTTAAATTCCGGTGTACTATGATGAATCTTGAAGAGATGTCGGAAATATTGAAGTCCTCCCTGGGAATCCGGGATAATATCGTAGGCGTAAGGCTGTTCAAGAGTGAGGAGGAGATCCCACAGGACCTTAAAATCGTCGAGAGGCCCTTCCGCTACTGCTCAATGATCCAGGGAGCGAGGCGAGAGGGAGTTAGCTATCTCGCTCATGCCGACTATCACCAGTGCAAAGGCGGTGCCTCGGGCCTGGGCCTGCTGGAATGCCCGGAGAACATCCGCACCGGAGCCCTGTACTTTGACAAACTGCACAAGTGCTCCACAAAAGAATCGGGAGCGATGATAGCAGCCAATATGCCCCGCATCCTTCCCGGCAGCACCGTGGCCAGCTATGTGGCCCCCCTGGACAAGATGAGGGTGCGGCCTGATGTGGTCATATTCGTGGGAAATCCACTTCAGGCAAGGAGGATCGTTCAGGCGGCGATGTTCGAGAAGGGGGGCAGGATGAGCTTTAATACTGCAGGGATTCAGTCCTTTTGCGTCGATGCCACCAGCTCACCCTACCTGAAAGGAGAGGTGAATGTATCACTAGGCTGCGACGGCTCGGTGAGGAACGCCGGCCTGGAGGACGGGGAGCTCGTGGTGGGAATACCCTACGACATGATGGAGAAGATCTGCATCATCCTCAAGGAGAACTATCAGGGCTGGGACAAGTTCATGCGAGGATGAGGATCGGATTTCGTCTCTTTTTTTCAGATAATTTTTAAATTTATATTTTTTAAATATTATTTAAAAAGAATGGTTTAATTTAAAATTTAAATCCTGGCTACACATTGATTATCTTTTGCATTCCCCGAGGGAAGTAAATGGTATTCAGGTAACTGTACTGGCCATCGTAGACTCTTATTTCATGGTTCCGATCGCCAGCCACCCCAAAGATGAACCTCCCATCCAGGGCGTCTCCTCCGGTGCCCTCTGTGCCGATAAATGTGCCGTCAACGAATACCTGATATCCGCGCATCTCCTCCGATATTATCGTCACCTCTACGTCGGCTGGAGATGGTTGCAACTCTGGAGGCTGAACCTGACTTCCGGGATAGGTGGATAGAAGAGGATGCTGATATGGTGGCTGGTAGTAGCCCGTAACATCGATGACGACCGAATTGCTGACCAGACCGTCAATTGTATAGAACAGGATGTGCTGGCCGATGGAATCGGCATAAAAGTCCATCTGATTGTACCCTGGATAGAAGTAGAATGAGTTCTTATTCAGATTTCCATCAGGATTTATCTCATACAGGACTCCCTGGCCGCCGGCGGATGATATGACAATCAAAGAGAGAGCGGATCCCCCTGGAGCTTTTGCATACTGAGTCCAGCTGGAGGAGCCCTGTATCCACAGCGAATTGTCGCCGGTGTAGGTGGCATAAGACCGATATTGGTCAAATGGCATGGCATTCATCTGGTAGGTGAAATATACCGTGGCTGGGGTCAGATCCTTGATGTCGCTCTTTTTTGGAGCTTCAAGATGCTTTCTGGCAGAGGAGGCTTTAGCCATCGAGTAATACTGAGCGTATATGGAATCGGAATCTTTGGATGGTGGATCGCCACCGATCCATTTTTCACCGATCCCAATATTGAAAAGCATCTCTGCTCTTGCTTCGCCTGGCCTCAGCTCTACGCCCGGTCCATCCGCAGCCCAGGCACTTCCCGCCAGCGATATGACGAGAATAAATAAGTAAACGAAGACTAATTCTCTAATCCGTTTCATATCAATCACCATATACAATGCTATCGAGAAGCTGCTGCTTTTGCCCGTAGCATATCATCAACACTTTTTCATCAGATCCAAGTGAGGGTTACTCATGGTACCTCTTCTGAATCCATGATGAAATGGCGGCCCAAAGATAAAGCCTTATTCTTCACATTAGGCCTATATTGACAATCAATCCCAATCCGGAAAGAAAAACTGCCATGCTGGAATGGGAGATTAATTCTCAATGGCCTTCCCTTAATCTGCACGATCCAGCTTTCTTTGCCTATGAATGATGAAGAGAGGGTGGCAAAAGTCAAGTGTATGGAGGGAGAGAAAATAAATCGACTTTTGCCGTTACTATATACGGCAATTGTTTATATTTAAGGCTTTCTCTCCCGGAACGATCAAAGCTTCACCTCGGAAGCCTGGCGTTTGGCAGG
>NZ_DAKC01000035.1:0-24677 GCF_002496465.1 Methanosaeta sp. UBA356
AAATCTGCATCTCTTCCTTTTATCTAGAGCTAAAAGACTCCTAATGCTTCTTTTTAAGAAACTGGATGAGATCCTTCAAATCCATGGCATTGATCAGGTCCTTTTTTTCCAGCCAAGCTCGCCTGGCGACGTTAATCCCGTATTTCATGTTTAGAAGTTGCCCGGCGTCATGGGCATCGGAGTTGATGCTCATCCGAACTCCCATCTCCTTTGCCGCCCGGGCATTGACATCATTCAGATCCAGGCGGCTGGGATGAGCATTGATCTCCAGAGCGGTACCGGTTTTTGCCGCTGCCTCTAAAACCGCATGAAAATCCATATCCGATGGCTCTCGCTGGTTGATGATCCTTCCCGTTGGGTGGCCAATGATATCTACGTTCTGGTTTTCTATGGCCGAGATCAGCCTTCCGGTTATCGTCCTCTCCTTCTGCTGCTGGGCCATATGGACCGAGGCAACAACGACATCCATCCTTTCCAGAAGATCATCGGGATAGTCCAGACTGCCGTCTGCCTTTATGTCCACCTCCGCACCCATCAGGACGGTGATCCCTTCCAGGCTATCATTTGCCTCTGCCACCGCCTCGATCTTCTCCTCCATCTTCTCTCGTCCGATCCCTCCGGCGATGCCTACCGATGGGGAATGGTCGGATAATGCGATATACTCATAGCCCAGAGACCGGGCGGCTTGGGCCAGCTCGATGATGGAGGCTCTGCCGTCCGACCAGATGCTATGGACATGCAGATCTCCCCGAATATCCTTCGCCTCGACGAGCCTGGGCAGCCTCCCTCCCAGCGCCGCCTCGATCTCTCCCCGGTCCTCTCGCAGCTCAGGCGGTATGTACTGCAGGCCCAGGGCCTGGTAAACCTCTTCCTCCTGATCGAAGAACAGATCCTGGCCATTGGCCAAGCGGGTGAGGGAGTACTCGCTCAATGAGTAGCCGCGATCGAGAGCAAGCTGGCGCATGCTGACATTATGCTCCTTGGAGCCGGTGAAGTACTGAAGCACGGTGCCATAGGACCGGTGCTCGACTATCCTCAGGTCCACCTGGATGGTATCATTCATAATGACGCTCGCTTTGGTGGGACCCTTGGCCAGGACCTCCTCTACTAAAGGCATCTTCACAAAAGCCGCCACGATCTCCTCTGGCCTTGCAGCAGTGGCCAGAATATCGATGTCTCCAACGGTTTCCTTTCGTCGGCGGTAGCTTCCTGCGGCAGTGGCATGCTCCAGGCCCTCTATGCCTCCCAGATATGTCAGGATCTCATCAACAATGCTCTCAGCAGTGCTGTAGAGAATGCGATTGCTGCGCTTCCTGTACCTTTCGATGGATTTCAGTATATTCTTCTCGCGCACCACGCCCATTCTGGGAAGCCGGCGAATACGGTGCTCCCTCGCAGCTTTCTCCAGCTCATCCAGGTTGGTTATATCCAGCTTCTCATGGAGCATAAAGACCGTCTTTGGGCCTAAACCTGAGATCTGGAGAAGCTCGGCCAGGCCCTGCGGTGTATCCGCCAGGAGGTCTTGATGAGACTGAATCCTGCCGGTGCGCAGGTACTCTTTGATCTTCTCAGCGATCGCCTTGCCAACGCCAGGAATGCCCTCCAGCCTTCCATCCCTGCAGACCTGCTCGATATCCTCTGTTAGGGATTCGATTGCCCTTGCAGCTCTGCTGTAGGCTATTATCTTGAAGCGATTCTCTGCATGCAGCTCCAGGAGCTCTGCCATTTGGTAGAGAATGCCAGCAATCTCGCGGTTCTTGACGGAATCGATCACAAAAACGGATTGATCACTTGTGGTATAAGAATAATGCTTTCTAAAGAAGCTCTTCTATATGCTTCAATTCAGAAATATCTGTCAGGTCGCTGATCGACTCATGCATCACATCTATCTGGCATTCCTTTGCTGCAGCCATAAGATTGGTCCCTCCGACCAGTGCCAATCCCACATGATCCCTCTCCACTGAGACTCCCAGGACATTCATATTCGGCTGGCCCAGCTCCAGCACCCCGGCGAATCCCGCCTGGGCCAGAGCTTCAAGCACATCCTCGATCTTGTCCCGGGCGAGCATAGGTGCCTCGTGAAGGTTACCTAAGATCCGGCCATTCCCGGTGCGCATCATCCCAGTGATATTCATCAGCCCTTGAGCGGTCAGGACATCAATGGGATCGACGGTCGTAGCCCAATACATGAGCATATCTGTGAACCTGGTCGGCTCTCTCTCAACCACCTCCACCAGACCTCCTCCTTTGGGATGAACCGGTATGCCATGCTTGAGCATTACGGCGCAAAGGGTCAGGCTGCAGGCGGTCTTGATTTTGATCCTCCCCTTTCCTTCTATGACCTTGATCATCGGCGACACCGCCAGGCCGCTGTTGATGGTATCATAAAAGACTGCCAGGGTCTCATCCAGAGCCTCCTTTCTTACCGTGGTGGTATTGGTAATGATCTTGCCCTTCATACCCGCCGGATCGAAGCTCACCTGATGCATCAGGTTCTCAATTCTGGCCAGGGTGAAGACCAGAGGTTGCACTGGGGTCACATCCTCCAATCAGCGATAGGGCTTTATTAGCTTTTTTGGGGGCACTTTCTTTTGGCCTTTCTGGAAGCTATCTTATATCACTTGATCCAATACATTCAGCAATGTTGCGCCAAAGATTTGTTCTGGATACAACTGCACTTACAGACTCCATGGCCTGGGAGAGCGAGGGCGCCACTGACATCTGCGAAGGAATGAACGCCATCCTGGATCGCATTTCAGAGGGCAGGCTTCACCTGGGAATCAGCTGCTATATACCATATCCCTCCGTCTACAATGAGATCAAGGATTTTGCCAGGCATAATAGCTGCGATTCTCGCATCCTGGGAAAGGTCGATACCTGGCTGGTCAAGAAGACTCCGGACAGATACAAGGTCAAGGTGCCTTCAAAGATCTTTTATGAATATGTGGATTACATGAGGAGCCGCATTAATAAGGGTATGAACATATCTGAGGAAGCTGTATGGGAGTCGGTCTCCAGATGCATCGCTTTGTCAGAAAGCAAGGGCGATCTGAGAGAGATGAGGGATGAGATAGAAAGGGAGGTCGTGGGGAGCATAATAAGGAAGTTTCGGGAGAAGTACAGAGCTGCCCTTCGCTATGGCATTCTGGATAGCGCTCCCGACATCGATGTTCTGCTGCTGGCCAAGGAGCTGGATGCTGCAGTCGTCTCCCAAGATTTGGGGATACAGCGCTGGGCAGAGCAGTTGGGTCTGCGCTTCATGGAATCCAGATCTTTTCCCATAATGATAAAAGAGTACATGAATGCATTGCCGGAGCTTTTTATAGAGGAGAGAGAAGAGGATAGAATGATCTGATCAGCATTGATCATCTTTTCCATAATTTCATCTAATCTATTGGCTTCACACTTTCCAAGGCTGATTTCAGCTCTCCTAACTGGATCGGTTTGCTCAGATAGCCATTCATGCCGGCTTTCAAGAACTCCTCTCGATCACCTTCCAGAGCGTAAGCAGTCATAGCTATGATATGGGGTTGCGAGACTGATCCATCCATCTCCCTAATATGCCGGGTGGCCTCAAGGCCATCCATATCCGGCATCTGTATATCCATGAGAATGACGTCGTAATGCTTTCTCTTCACACTGGTCAGGACCTCAGGACCGCTGCTGGCTACATCGGCCTTATAGCCGAGATGTCTCAGCATTATGAGCGCCACCTTCTGGTTTATGGGATTATCCTCCGCCAGAAGGATAGACAGATCGCGGGCTATATCTTTGGATGAAACGGACTGAGCTTCAAAATCTTGGATCTCTCTTTTAGGCGGAGATATTAGATCGATAAGAAGCCTCTTTAGCAGACGCGGTTTCACTGGCTTGGTCAGCCATCCGGAGAGCGAATCATCCTTCACTACCTCCTCTCCCATATGGCTTATCATCACCACAAAGGAGGCAACGCTCAAATCCTTGATCCTCCGGGCAAGAAGCAGGCCTTCCATGTCCGGCAGAACGGTGTCCAGAATTACACAATCAAATGAATTGCTCTTTAATTGCCCGGTCCCTGATATCGCTGTCCCTCTGGTCATGAGCTCTATGGCCTCTTCAGCTCTAGCTAGAGCTACAGCCTCCATTCCCCAGGAGCCGGCCATCCCGACGAGCATATCTCTGACCGACCTGTGGCCTTCTACTATCAGCACCCTCTTGCTGGAGAGGATCGAATCTCCAGGCTCTGAGCGGCTATCATCATGATGTAATTGGCAGCGAATGGTGAAATGGAAGGTGCTTCCCACTCCCTTTTCGCTCTCTACCCAGATCCTTCCTTCCATCATCTCCACCAGCCTGCGGCTTATGGCCAGGCCCAGACCTGTGCCGCCATAATGCCTTGTGGTTGAGGAATCAACCTGGGTGAAGAATTGAAAGAGACGGCTTAGATTCTCCTGAGAGATGCCGATTCCAGTATCCATAACTTTAAAATGCAGCTCGATTCTTCCATCATCCAGTGGGGTTGTGCTCAGGGATAAGACGATCTCTCCCTTCTCAGTGAACTTGGTGGCATTTCCCAGAAGATTGACCAGGATCTGACGCAGACGGATCTGGTCTCCCAATATAAACCTGGGCACATCATCGTCCTGGAAATACGCAATCTCAAGGCCTTTTTCCGCTGCATTCGCTGCCACCATATCCATCGACTCCTCTATGCAGCCCAGGAGATCAAATGGTAAGATCTCCAACTCCATCTTCTCTCCTTCGATCTTGGAGTAATCCAGGATATTGTTGATAATGGCGAGAAGGGTGTTTCCGCCGGTTCGAATGGTCTCCAAGTATTCGCGCTGTTCAGGCTTCAAATCGGTCTCCAGGAGCAGGCCGGTCATGCCAACGACGGCATTCATTGGCGTTCTGATCTCATGGCTCATATTGGCCAGGAAATTGGATTTCGACCTTGTGGCTAATTCGGCTCTCTCTTTGGAGTTCTTGAGGTCCTCCTCCACCATCTTCTGGTCAGTGATATCGCGAATGGACTCGATTGCTCCATAGATATTACCCTCTGAATCGTACAGAACCGCTGCACTACCCTGCAGATAGGTCAACTTTCCATTGAGGTTTGAGATGAAGCTAACGCCAGCCAGGCTGCCATCCTCGTGCCACTTGAGCTCTTCATAGCAGCCCTTTACATCAAGATCCTGATTTGTGACCAGGTCAATCAGAATTGGCCTTCGCTTTTTATAAAAGGGCAGAGAGTACTCATATTCGCCCTTTCCCAAAATATCCTCTGCCTTGACTTGGGTCATCATTTCTATGGCCCGGTTCCAGGCAATTACCACTCCTTCTTTATTGATGACGAAGGTAGCATCCGGGAGGAAGTTTATGATATCCGCCATCCTGCGCTCCGAGTCCCTCATGGCTGCTTCCGCTTGTATTCTCTCTTGCACTTCACAATTCAGATCTCTATTGGTATCCTCCAGCTGCTTGGTTCGCCGGGCCACCCTTTCTTCAAGCTCTTCGTTGAGGCGGATGACCTCGGCCCTGGCCAGCTCTTTCTCCTGAATATCCTTCTGAGCTTTTTTATAAAGGCTGACATTTTCGTTCAGAACAAGTATCTGTCGCAGTATGACCAGGCCGATTATCATCCCCACTGCCCAGGATAAGCTGGCGAAGGAAAGGCCAATCGGATTTTCATAGCTCCAGACCAGCAGAGCAAATGCTCCCGCTGCGAATAAATATGGAAGGTAGAGTGGCCAGGTCAGCCCTCCTGAGCGGAATTCCCCGAATTCAGGTATCTTGAAGGAATTCTTCTTTGATACAACATCCGCCTGAGACATGCCCGCAAGACCTACCAGTGCATAGGATAATGGCCAGCCCAGATCGAGAAGACCTCCTGCTGCATAGGAATCAGACCATGACAAATGTAGAAATATGGAATCGGTTATAATCAGACCGATCATTCCGGCAGCAAGAAGGAGCAATGAGGTCTGTTCATTGCCCCGAATCTTCCTGAAGAGAAGCTCCAGGACAGAGAAGAGCAAGATCAGATCCCCTAGAGGATAAATGATATAGATTAGCAATGTGAAAAGGTCGTAGTTTGCTGATTCCTGAACAACTGGACTGATTATGTAGTTCCAGAATATGATTATCCCGGCAAACATTACTATTCCGAAATCCAGGGCCATCTTGAATCTCTCTTTTAAGGATAATTCCAAAGAGGGGAGGACGAAGATCCCCCATAGAAATAGAGGATAGTATGCCAGAAAGAAGACGTTTGAGATGGAAAAAAATGGGTCGACCTTGAGAATGGTCTCTTCATAAGCCCAAATAACATCCCCCATGGTGAAGCTAAATGTCGCTAAAGAGAGGATCAGCCAGGTCAGATATACTTTTTTTCTCTGCTGATAAGAAGAAGCAGCCGCATAAAGCAGGGCTAATGCAGCCATGCCGTTTATTGGGATGAGCGCCAGGTCTGTGAAAGCAACTGTCGCCTCTGGATCATCCCTCAAGATGAACATCACCAGGGCATAACAAATGACAATTGAGCTTGCGATGGCCAATGAATAGCGAAATGGAAAGACCCGCCTGGATGCGCGCCGCTCGGATGAATCTGGCGGCTCGCCCGCATGGCTCTCCGAATTGTCAGTAGCGACAATTGCCGTCTCGGCTGCGTTATTCATCTTCGTCTTCCATTGAATGATGGCATCATCAATGTGGAGCAGTCAATATCATCATCATCCAGAGTGCAATTCGCCCGTCTGTATAGCTGAACGGGGGATGGCAAGGAATCCGGCTTGGATCAGATTTAAGATGATATATCAGGCTCCTCGTTATTTTGTATGGGTGAACTTGAATCGCTGGTTCTCTGTGTCTCGGTGCCTCTGTGGTGAATCGCGATGCTCTGACCCAACCACAGAGACACAGAGGAACAGAAGCCATATTCTCTGCCTGAACTCACCCAAATAATTCAGCGAAGAGCCATTTATCAGATATCAACCTCTATAATGAACAAGACCTTGACCAACCATTCCAACTCCACTCAGGTTCTATATTTCAGCTTTCTAATATAACAACATATCCGTCCGTAATGATAATGTATTCGCAAAATATATAGCATTACGATTCTTTATAAGCGGTATATTATTGAGAATGGCAACATGATTTTATAAGTAGTATAGAAAGAAAATTTCTGGCGGAAAAAGTAGATATCATACATCCTCCTAGCATTTGAGCAATGCCGAATTTCAATGTCTTGCTGGAGGGTGCCTGGCTGGTCAGAGATGTCAAGACCGAGAATGATGCTATCGGTGTGGCCATCTCTGAAGCGGGAAAGAGATTGAACCAGAGAAAGATGGACTTTGTTGAGGTAGAGGTGGGCCAATGGGATTGCCCGGAATGCAATGAGCCCTTAGACGGCGTCTTCCTCGTCGCCAGCATGGCACTGGTGGCGCTATTATTTGAGATCAAGATCTTCAATGCAGAGAGCGAGGAGCATGCAGGAAGGATCGCAAAATCAACGGTTGGAAAGGCCCTGGGCACCATTCCCCTGCGGGTGCTGGAGACAGAAAAGATCGGCTAGATTCTCCGATTCATCCCTCCACATGGGCTGGGTCTCTTGGTATCAGCTTCTCTTGGAACCGGGATCCCCCAGGCCTAGAGATCTTGCCAACTCCCTCAGATCCCTCTTGCCTCCCCTTCGCGGCCTTGCCCTCTTGGCCGAAGAGGATTCATCTCCCTTCCTGCCGCTCTCCTGAGCTCTTCTCTTCTGGGCAGCGCCCTTCAAATCGCCTGCAGGGAGGATTTCAGAGTCTCTTTCTGGATTGCCTCCGGAATAATTATCCATCTGCCATTTCGCGATCTTCTCTTGGATCAATTCCCCTCCTTCTCTGGCATCCACCAAAATCAACTCCTCCCTCACCCAGCCTGGAAGGAACTGATTAACTCCCCCGAGATCGTCATATCCAAACCGGCGGTCGCAGAACAGCAGGACGCCCCTTTCGGATTCCGCCCGGATAACCCTTCCTGCAGCTTGCAGCCCCCGGTTTATCGCAGGCAAAGTGTAGGCGATGAGCATACCTTTGATCTTGCCATATTTCATGGTATAGTAGCTGTTGATCTCCTTTTGGATCTCGTCGTATGCCGACAAAGGCAGCCCTACCACTGCCACTCCTTTCAGGGCCTCGCCTTTATAGTCGATCCCCTCTGCCAGCTTTCCACCGCACACCCCGGTCAGAACCCCCCCGCCCCTGGCCCCTAAAGAGAAGAACAGATCCAGAAGCTCAGGGACCTGGTCTGCGCTGCGGGGCTCAACACAGAGCTTCTTTCCAACCTTCCTTGAGGATGAGAGACAGACGTCCCGGTAATTGTTCATCATGGGATAAGAGGTGAAAAACACCGCCACATTTCCCGGGACGCACTCGATCAGTGATCTTATGTGCCCCGATATCTCCTCCCTATTGTCCATATCCTCCCTCTGCTCCAGCTGGGTCGTGGCCTTTTTAGCCACCAGGAGGAGGCGGTTTTCCTTGGGGAAGGGGTTGGGCAGGCTGAGCTTCTCTGCTCTGCCCTCCTCTCCCAGACAGTAGAGCTCATAAGCCTCCAGGGGGGAGAAGGTGCCGGAGAGCATGATAGTGGCATTGACGTTGTCTGTAATCCGCCGGATGTTGGCCGCCGGATCGATGTTATTGACCTCCAGCCGGACGAGCTTCCTTTTTCCCACACCGGTGACCACGATCTTCCTCTGAAGAGCGATATCGGTCTCCGCCGTCTCCATGTCTCTGAGAAAGAGCAGCACCAGGGCGAGGCTGGGCTGAATATCCCCCTGCAGGTTCTCCCTATCTCCTTCCGCCAGGTTCAGATCGGCGACTGCCACTGCAACATCTGAGAAATATGATAACGCGTCTTCGATGTCATCGATCCCATCGTAGAGGAAGGCGCGAAACAGATCGGCATCCATCAGGGCCTCGCCCTCAGGCATTCTATCCAGCCGGCTCTGAAGGAACCTCCGGAGCCTGGGAAGGAGCTGTCGTATGATCCTGATTCCCTCTCTCCTCCAGGAGGCTTCCTCTCTCGTCTCCTCCAGCCTGGCCTGCCCCAAGGTGCCCTCGAACTTCTCCACCTCGGTCTCGGCAAGATCTATCATCCTTTGGGTGAGGTGGCGTGAGTTCATTGCTCTTACCGCATCTCCCAGGTTATGGGCCTCATCTATGATCAGGGTGACCTTCTCCGAGTCCATCTCCAGCCACTGGAAGATGATGTCCTGGAAGTCAGGACTGAAGAGGTGAGAGTAGTTCATGATCACTATATCGCTGTTCTTGGCGTAAAGGCTCATGATCTCATAGGGGCAGATGCCCTGGCAGGAGTCCATAAGCCCCGAGGGTGCGGTTACCCTCTTTTTCAAGCCCTCTACCACATCCAGGGCCCTGGCGGATCGGCGGAAATGGACAGATCCATTTATCTCAAAGCCTTCTCTGCTTCGCAGGTAGTACGGGCAGAACGTCCTATAGCCAGGCTCCTCCTCGGGAATGCTATCTGCATGAGGATCGTAGATGGCTGCATTGCCCTTGCCGATCTTCGAGGAGACATAGTTTTTCGTCCACTCTCTAAGCCTCAAGCAGCCGGCATAGACGCTCTCTGCTCGGAACTCGCCCTCCAGAGGGCAGATCCTCTGCTTTCCCACCATATAGGCGATCTCCGGCTTGTGGCGGGTCTTGGACCAAATTCGATTGATCTCATCGATGTAGATATCGATCTGAGAGACGGTTCTCACCGCTACCACGATCTTTCCCGGAGCGGCGGCCAGAGCAGCGCTGATGCAGCTCGTCTTTCCAGTGCCGGTGGGAGCATCTATCATCAGAATGCCCTGATTTCCTCTGCTCACCACATCATAGACTGCGTCCAGCATCCTGTCCTGGTGAGGCCGGAGAGACTCATAGGGCAAATAATCCAGGTACACAGAGGCATGATTCCACTGGGAACAGATAAATGCTATCCATAGCACGGAAGAAATAGGGGAGAAACCATTGCAAAAGACTCTCTTGTATAGAAAAGTTGAAATTGTATTGATGACATCCTTATTCTGTAGCATTGATGGTGAGGGTAATGAAAGCGGAAATTGCAGTCTTGATCATGATAATATTGACAATTGTCTTTCCTGTATTGTCTTCTCCTTCCCAGAACGAAGATGGCCAAGACGGCCTTGCTGGATATGAGAGCTCCAGATTGTCGATCATGAGTTTAGACACGAAGAGGCTGGAGGAGAGGATGGCCGGAGCCCTAGTTGATATGATGTCCAAGAGCCAATCAGACGGTGAGGGAAAGGGTAGCAATGGCGATTCTATCAGCTCTGGTTTGAAGGGATCAAATCCACTCAATCCGGAATTGCCTGGCACGAATCATTCTGTAGCTGGCACATCGGTCCTCAACTCTTCAATTGCTAACATATCAGCACTAAACTTCACAGCCACTAATGCATCAATCAGCTCATCAGCTACCAATGGATCTGCCACTGAAGCATTCGCTGGCAATCAATCTAGGCTGAACTCATCGATCCCGGTCCCGGGTGGTTCAACTGGAAATCAAGGCATAGGTTCCAGCAGCAATGCTAAGTTCGATGGCTACTATGGAATCAAGTCCTCCCAGCACCAGATGGGCAAGAACAACATCGACTCCAGCACCTTCCTTAGCGGGAGCTTCTCTATGGAAAAGGCAGTAAAATTCCAGGATATAGGAATCTAGAGGCGGCCAAGACACCATGAAAAAGACCAATATCCGCCTGGGGACTGCATCTCGTCGACTTCAGTCAATTCTACTGGTGTTGCCACTCCTGGCATCGCTTCTCTTCGTCTTCCTCATCTCTTTTTATCATATCTCTCCCGCCGCAGCCTCTCTTTATGGTGAGGGACTGACAGAGGAATGGAACAGGACCTACGGAGGAAGGTATGGCGATGGTGCCTGGTCAGTCCAGGAGACCAATGACGGCGGTTACATCCTCGTGGGCCATACGGCAACCAGGGGAGAGGGAAGCGACCTATGGCTGGTAAGAGTCGATCCAGATGGAAACCCCCTTTGGAGCAGGATTATGGGTGGATCGGGCGAGGACGTAGGCTATTTTGTCCGGGAGACCGCAGATAGCGGCTACATCATCGCCGGAAGCACCAACTCCTTTGGCTTGGGCGAGGAGCGGCTGTGGCTCATCAGGATGGACGGGAATGGAAGCCTGCTCTGGGATAAGACCTTTGGCGGTTTTGTGCACTCTTCAGGCGATGGTGGCTGGTCAGTGGATGAAACCGATGATGGGGGATATATCGCAACCGGCTATACCCAATCAAAGAGCATTGGTAGAAAGGACCTCTGGCTCATCCGTACCGACAGCAACGGGAATCTGCTATGGGATAGATGCTATGGAGGGGCAGATGAGGATGTGGGATTGTCTGTACTGCAAAGCCAGGATGGCGGCTTCATTGTGGCCGGCAGGACGGCATCCCTGGGGAAAAGGGGGGACGATATCTGGCTTTTGAAGACCGATGACCAGGGCGTCATGAGCTGGAATGTAAGCTATGGCGGAGATAAGGATGATGTCGCCTTCCAGGTGGCGGAGCTGGCCAATGGTTACGCCCTGGTGGGCAGGTCGGAGTCAGGCCTGGAGGAGGAGAAGATCATTCTTATCCGGCTGGATCAGCTAGGCCGGAAGATCTGGGAGAGATCGTACCTGGGAAGCTCAGGCACCTCTTTGCAGCAGACAATCGATGGCGGATTTGTCATCGGCGGGAGGATCGATAATGCTGATTCGGGAAGAGATGCTCTGATCATAAAGACCAACTCTGCCGGACTGGAGGAATGGAGAAGGGTTCTCGGTGGTAAAGGGGATGATCTCGGAAGCTATGCTATTCAGAATCGGCAGGGAGACTACATCCTGGCGGGAATAACCTCATCCTTTGGATCGGGATCTGAAGATGTCTGGCTTGTCAAGATGGTCTTAGAGGATCAGGCAGAGATCAACTCCTCCAGGATGGAGAACCTGACCCAATACCTTCAATCCAGAGTTAAGCCGTCAAGAAATCAATAGCAACTTTTGGTTATGAAATGGGAAGCCCTATCCCTCAGGTGGGGCAGTTTGCCAGCGTCTAAAACGAAAAATCGCTATAAATCCGCTGCGTAAAGCGCATCATCAAAAGATCAATCGAAAAAGCTATTCGAATTAAAGCCTAAACCCATTAAACCGTAAACCGCACAAATTGCACTACTGGAGGAAGAGCAGATGACAGAAGAGAAGCAGGCCCATAATCGGGATAAAAAGGACGCAGTGAGGAAGTTACTCATAGAATATGCAAGGGCTCTCGCCCCATCGCTTAATATTTATCAGTGGCCAGTTGAGACCGCACGCTGGCACGAGTTGGTCTTCTGCCTGCTATTCCGAATAGGCCAGCCTCAGATCCAGGCGGATAGAGCAAGGGCCATGACGCAGATGCTGGCCGACCTCAACCTGCTGGAGATAAGCTCTCTGGCCGGGGCAATGGCAGAGAAAGGGAATAACCTGGAGCATCCCGATATGATCCTGATGCATACCCTGTTGGAAAGGATGGGCATGACTCCGGATCAGTCTCAGGATGCAACTCTGACCATAGCTCAGGCCGCCCGGGTCCTGGCTGAGAGGCACAATGGAAAGGTCCAGCGCTGCCTGCGCCAATACGGTCAGCAGATTCTGAACCATCTCAGCGAGCAGTTCTCTTTTGACCGAATCCCATCCGACCAGGCCAGGCTGGCTCTGGCCCATTGGCTGCAGAATACCACCAACATGCCCATAGAGCTTGCTGAGCCCGATGTTATTGAATTCTGCCAGAGGGCGGGAATCACTCTGGAGGAGATGACGGAGGTGGCCGACGAGATCGACCTTAACCTGGCTCTGCTAGACGATATTATTGTCAACTCGCTTGTCAGCTTTGGATTTGAAGAGCCAAAGGATGAATGGAGGAGGAAGGGGATGTGAGCGAAAAAGCAATCCCCAAGTACATCTACTTCGTAAGCGGCTACCTCACCAGCCCGGAGCAGGATATATCCCGAATCTATTTCGAGAAGCTGAAGAGCATCTTCAAAGCCGAGGCTCCTGGATATATATTAGGATTTAGAAATCCGCTTTCGGATAGGCCTTTTGAGCTAATTGAGAAGAAGAAATGCTCCAAAGAAGAATTCCTCAAGATATGGAAGGATGAACGAACTGCAGGAATCATTTGGTCCTCACATGGAGATCCCAACACAGGGTACCCATGGGCGGCACCTGCCGAGCCGTGGCAGAAACCCACTATCATGAATATCTTTACACTCCCCAAGTCTGGCAGGAATCTCCGTTCCCTGGCAGTGCTATCCTGTGGAAGCCATACAGCAGAGAGTCTCTGGCGAGAAAAGATGAGCTACAAGGATCCTGTTATTTACAGCATTAGCGGCCTGCTGCGAGACGGCACGCTCGATTTAAGCGACCAAACCTATTCCTGGATAAAAGAGAGCAGACTGGAATCTCCGGATAAACCTTTAGCTGGTGCTCGTTATATGATGCAATATGCCATGGGCACGTTCAATCCTGGCAGTCTCGCAGGATGCAGCGGATGCGACTGCAATATATCCGGTCGTAACCAGGCCCAGTACCGCCGCAAACAAGATTTAGTCGAGCAAATGATTTGGAGGGACTTCTCCGAGCCTGAGCACGTATTCGTGCCTTACCAGCGCATACCCAATGTAGAGACTGATGCCTCTCATTACACCGCTCATAAAATCAGGCCCGGAGATAGAGTTTGGTATTTAGCGGAGGATTACGGTTACAGCGATAGAAAGCGATTCACGGAAGATGTAAAGAAGCTCAACCCCGCCATCAACTTCAAGACTCTGCGACCTGGACAGACCATCAACGTGCCTACCAAAATTGGGGTTCCAGAGAGTCTCCGTCCTCCCTATGCCTTCGATATCAACCAGCCGAAAAGGGGAGATACCTTTTCCCAGCCCTCGCAGCTTCGTATCTTGGACCAGCACCTAACCAAGATTTTCTCACCACCTCCGGCAGCGCATCTCTCTCAGCTCCACCTCCTGAATCAGCAGCTTATGAGGACACCCAATCCACCCACCAGGATGCCAACATTTGACGCCATAGACGCTCTAAAGAAGTTGGAGCAAGAGGCTCAAGAAAGGCAGGATACCAGGAGATGGCTGCAGCGCACTTCTGATCAATTGAACAGGCGCCCCCTGGCAGTCGCTGCTGCAACTCCACCTTCCACGCTCCGCATTCTGGACGATCATCTGAGGCAGACCTATACCCCTGATATCAGGACGCAGGCGTTCGATGCCATGGATGCATTGAGATGGCTGGAGAGAGATGCTCAACAGAGAAGGGACACTCATAGATGGCTATCCGGCATCGAGCAGAATCTGGACAGAAGACCGGCTGCATTCTACCAATTAGAGACGACGAGACCTTCTACTTTGAGCCTCCTGGGACGCCATCTGAGAAAATTTTAAGAGCAGAGGGCTCCTGAAACCCTGCAAGTACAAATACAAAATTTTTTAAAGACTGAGAACAGATGCTAGATTGATGCACCAGACCGTACGGATCTCAGACATCAGCCTTTACCTGCGCTGCCCCAGGCTCGTCTACTTCGATTCCCTGGGCAAGCTGCCGAGATTCAGCAGTGCGAAGCAAATCCTGATGCGCAGCCTCGCTCTCTCATTGCTGCAGAAGGACGATCTGGAAGGCCAGCTAAGAGAGGCTCTCGGAAGGCTGGAGGTGGAACTGCCCCTGATCTACGATCTGGAGCCAGGCGAGCTTCAGGCCGCCTTGAATGAGGCGGATGAGGAGATTGGATCGATGGTCAACGGTCTTAAAGGCTGGATGGACCAGCTCATCCCCTTTGAGGCAGAGGTAGAGCTCTATTCGGAGAAGCTGGGTCTCTCCGGCAGGCTGGATAGGCTGGCTCCAGGAGATACGCCCTCGATCATCCGCACCGGCCGGCCGCCAGAGAACGGAATCTGGAAGAGAGATCGTCTCATGCTGGCCGGCTATTCACTCCTTTTAGGAGAGAAGGAGAATATAAAGGTGGATTGGGGACAGGTGGAGTATCCAAGCCTGGGCATGGTGCGAAGGGTGCCCGTCCGCAGCACAGACAAAGCCCGGGTGCTGCGCATTCGTGATCGAGTTCGCCTTATCAAAAACGGCCAGCTTCCCGACAGGCCGGAAGGCTCCCCCTGCCAGTCATGCCATGCACAGACGATGTGCGAGATGAGGCACTCTTTGGCCTCAAAGTTCTTCTAATTGCCACCCATCCCATAGCTTTTAAAGGAGGAGCCCTATTGCTCTTGGGAAAGTGGCGCATCACACTTCTATTTGATGGCTGGAAGGCTCATTTGGCTGTCCTGCCCACCAAGAGGAAATACAAAATGGCAACCATCGAGGAGCAGATCAAGGCGCTGGAAGAGGAGATCTTCAACACTCAGAAGAACAAGGCCACCGAGCATCATCTGGGCAAGATTAAGGCCAAAATAGCGAAGCTGAGGGCCCAGCAGGAGCTTCAGAAGATCAAGGGCGGCGGAGGGGGCAGAAGATACTATATCAAAAAATCAGGCGATGCCACGGTGGCCCTGGTGGGGTTCCCGTCCGTAGGCAAATCCAGCCTGCTCAATTATCTGACCGGATCCAAGTCCGAGGTGGCAGCCTATCAGTTCACCACCCTCGAGGTCATTCCTGGGGTGATGAAGCACAAAGGCGCCGAGATCCAGATCCTGGATATGCCAGGGATCATCAAGGGAGCGGCGCGGGGAAAGGGCAGGGGCAGAGAGGTGATCACTGCCGCCCGGGCCGCGGATATGATCCTCTTATTGGGGGACGTATTCAATTACAATCTGAAGGTCCTGGAGCGGGAGCTCTATGAGGCCGGCATAAGGCTGGACAAGCAGCCGCCAAACATCCACATCACCCAGGAAAGGAAGGGGGGCATCATAGTGCGCAGCACTGTTCCCCTGACTCGGATGACGGAGTTCGAGATCGCAGAGATCATCCGCGCCTACGGCATTGTGAACGCCAATGTAACCGTTCGAGAGGATATAGACACTGACACCCTGGTCGACTTCCTGGCTGGGAACAGGGTCTATATTCCCTCTCTGGTGGCTATAAACAAGTTCGACCTGCGCTACGGTGGGATCGAGGACAAGATCGAGGAAGACCTGGGCAGGGACTATCTGCCCATATCCTGCGCCACCACTGAAGGCCTCGAGGAGCTAAAAGACCATATATATGAGACGCTGGGATTCATTCGCATCTATCTCAAGCCCAAGGGAGGCAAAGCAGATCTTGAGGAGCCTCTGGTGCTCCTGGATGGAAGCACAGTGAAATCGGTATGCGAGCATCTTCATAGGGACTTCGTAAACCTATTTCGATATGCACTGGTCTGGGGAAAGAGCGCCAAGTTCCCTGGCCAGTCCATAGGGCTGGATCATGAGCTCCAGGATTGCGATGTGCTCTCGATAATCACCAAGAGGAGATGATCGGCCGGAGATGGCCGGGCATTTTGGCAGCGAAAAGGCGCCTGCTATCATAATTTTTTACCAACAAGTATATATGCTCAGCCATCCTCCTTATACTGCTGCATTTCGTCTATCAAAGTAATTTGTTGAGATGTTTTCTGTAGCAGTCTCGATTCTTTTGAGTCGATTCAAAAGGTAAGTGAATTAAATGTTTGAGAGAAAATATGAAAACAGAGGTAGCTCCGGCGGCAGCAGAGGCAGCTACAATAGTGGTCCGAGAGAAATGACTGACGTAACCTGCTCAGAATGCGGCAAGCAGACCCAGGTTCCATTTAAGCCGGATGGGTCCAGACCGGTTTACTGCAGCGAGTGCTATCAGAAGCACAGACCTGCCAAAACATCCAGAAGATATTAAGCTGATTTAGCATCACATAATAGTCGATCCGTTTTGATTTGAAGGCAGGTGCTTTCGGGCAAATAGACGAGCGGCAAAAGGATACTCATGCCGCTCAATAGCCTTCAGTCGACAGGTTCGGCTCTTTCGATGCGGAATTGTAAGAAATGGGGTGCGTTTAAAATGAAACCATCTGAATCAGCGGATTTGGTTAAATTTGAGGGCATAATCTCAGAGCTCAAGAGAAGAGGAGTAGTAGTACTGACGCACCGCCCGACTCGATGGGGCTATGTGGTGGATGCAGTCATACCTTCAGCAAAGATCGTCATCCTTAAGGTGCCAGATATCACAAAACAGATTAAAGTGGCCATGAGCCAGTTCAGGGATCTGATTAACCGTCTGGAAGACGATGGATATCAGGTCGAAGTGATTCCAAGAAATAGAATGAGCCCAGAAGAGATCAGAGCCTTCTGTGACCGGATCGCGACTGAGCCGTCACTTGCTTCTGCTTGAAAGTCCAATTGATAACCATGCTAGCCAAAAAAATGGCACCGTATATCCATAAGTCCCATCTCAGGCCGGTATGAATCCGTTCTCAATCGCAATCTCCTGGCCTTCTGGACTCAAGACATAATCGGTAAATGCCTTTGCCCCAGGACTTGGTCTGCCCAGGGTGATGAAGTAAAGCTCTCGGGCAAGGGGATATGTTCCATTTTTTATGTTTTCTATCGTCGGCGGGATACCATCAAGGGATATCACTTTGCTGTCTCCTCTCATTATATAGCTATATCCGACATAGCCTATGGCATTGTCGCTTCCCCGGATAGCCGTCTTGACCTCGGAGCTTTCAGCCGCCTCATAGCTGACTCCGGGAGTCTCATACTCTCGACTTCCCATTATGATCTCATCGAAGGAGTCCCTAGTTCCAGAGCCTGGCCTCCTTCCTATGGCGAAGATCTCCTCGTCTGGCCCCCCGAGCTCTTTCCAGTTGCTAATGCTGCCAGAATAGATCCTCCTCACCTCCTCAGCGGACAGGTCGGTGACACCAAAATCGTAAACCTCTGGGCTGACCATCAGGCATATGGCATCGTATCCCACGGTGATCACATTAAACTTCTCTGTTGGCGTCTCGTATCTCTGTCGCTCCACCAGGTGAAGCTCCCGAGAGGTCATGGCGATCGCCGATCTGCCCTCGACCACGTTCACAATCCCCACCCCCGAGCCTCCTGCGGTCACAGTCACATGGTAGTTATCCTGGAGCATATTGAACTCCTCCGCCGAAATCTCTGCCAGGGGCATTACGGTGCTGGACCCAGATATTGCCACCTTCTGCTCTCGTGCTTCGACCGATACATAAACGAAGAAAGATACCAGCAACAAGACCAGTAGTATGCTCTTGACCTTCATCACTATCAAAGAAAGGGCCTGATATTATGTAAGGTTAATGTTCAGCTGAGTGTAAGCTACCCCTCCCCTGAAGGAGAGGGGCTTTCAGCAGCCCTGAGCAGATCTGTTTCAGAATCAGAGATCTGCCCGGACCTCCAGGCCAGCCTACATGCATCGACGATCTGCAGAGGTCCCAGTCTTGCTGGAACGTTGGCCTCAGATCTGCCAAAGACGGCTTCAAATCGTGTTTCGACCGCACCCTTTCGGGCAGGAGTCTGGCAGAGCCGTACAGGATCAGCATCGAACGGTTTACCGCTAGGGTGCCTATGATGCCCAAGTACATGCAGGAGATTGATTTGACATGTTAAATATGTATGCAGAGCACCGCGAAAGTAAACTGGGAAGTGTACCCAATTCCTCCCACCCCCTAAAGGAGGTGGGCCTCCTTGGTGCTTTACTGTGATGTCAACCCATCGTGACCACTCCCGCCCCTTTACTATAGTCAGGAACCTGATTGTTGGATAAATATAATTATTCGAGGCCCAGAGATCCGGAGCGTTGAGGCATTGGTGATCTGGTTTTCTCTCAGGGAAAGATTTTCTAGATTGCTGCAGCGCTCAATCCGTAGATGGTGGTGGCCTTGGGAAAGCAGGCCGGCGAGTCACTGGGAGAGCTAGCCGACCATGCTCCATCCTCATGCCGTCTTGAAGCACGGAGACAAGGGCGAGGTCATCCGCAAAGCCTCGATGCTCAGAGAGGCCCTGTTCGCCCAGGGATTAAATTGCGGATGCGATAAGGGATTGCTCGGAGAGGAGATACGCTGCCTTATTCTCAAGGCTGATGTAGAGAGGCGATTGGTTTACAGCGTGATAACTGAGCCAGACACCGTAGATGTTCAGGGCGATGTGATGAGAGCCGAGACCATCGAAGAGATGGCCCACAATTTCCAGCACCGCTCCCGCAAGTTCGACAACAGACACGACTGGAAGGCGGTAGATGCCGCGCCGGTGGAGTCATGGATCCAGAGAGAGGCTACGGTGCTCGTGGGGGAGAGGATCAGGGCCAGATCATGGGTTGTCGGGGTAAAGGTCTTGCTGACCATATCTGGCAGAAGGCTCTGGCCGGGGATTATCAGTCCTTCAGCATTGGCGGGAGGGGGGTGAGGGTGTCGAGGGTGAGATTTGGGTGAGATGAAGAGTGATTCTGGAGACCTACAGGATCTTATCTTTAACTATTGCCGTAAGAGATCCCATTAAGACTCTGCAGTTAGGATACTTGCGAATATTTAAGCATAAAATGTTTGTCATAGTAATAATAGGTTGTTGCTTTCCGGCAATAACATTAGCTTTTTTTTGCCAATTTCGGTTAAAGACCTACACGGTTCCATTAAAATACCGTTAACCATTTCGGGATTGTGCTTGTCCTTTGTTGGTTGATAATATATATGACCAGATTGATATTTATAGTACTCTATGTCTTTTGATATAATATTGTTCTTTCCTGTAACAAACATAATTGGGGTAGATCCTTTATTCCATATACCGGCTATGAACTTAGGAGTTAATTTTAATTTTTTTAAATTAATTATTTCTATCTGATGGGGATTTAGTATTAATTCGTAACAATGAGCTAAACTTTCCCCCTTAAATAGCCCATTCATAGTGCCAGCAAATTCAGGTTGATAAAGAAAAATCCCTGAAACCTTTGAATCTACTTTTTCCTTAAAATAATCGATACTTGCTCTTTTGCACGATCCAAGATCTATCTCTCTTGGAACCCTTAAGAAAACTATATTTATCGATTTCTGATCGTCCTTTCCATGATTCTCAAAATCTTCGCATGCCTTATCAAAAATTTTTTCTAATAAGGTTTTCAAATCATTTTGGTAAAGTTTTGTGAATAAGAATAGAATATATGACATTTCGTCAGAGCATATAGGGCCTGGAATGGCATCATTCTTTATAGAATCAGGCTCATTTCCAGTAGAATATTTTACAAAAACTGACCATCCACCTTTTAGCTGTTTCGACCAATCATCATCAACTGTTATCTTAGAATCCAAATTTAATAACGTGGGCAAATTTTTTTGAAGTGACCGCCAATCCAAAAGGCTAGGAAAAGATTTTTCATTAATTATAAATATTGTATTGCATCCATTCTGGATATTTTGCTTGATTATTTCTTTAATTATTTCGGATTTCTCGAAAAATTCCTCAACACGACTAAATAGGCCATAATTTTTTATGGATATATATATATATATTAAATTCGTTTTGTATTAGTTTCAGGTCATATACAGGATTATTAGGATTTGTCGGAAATTCTAATACGGAATGCCCTTCATTATAATATCCACCCGCAACAATTATCTCAAATATAGCCCCTTTTAGCTCATTGCGATCTTTGCTGCTCTTGATCTTTTCCACAAAATATTTAGTGCGATCTTCATTAATTTGTTTGCATTTTTCTAGGCAATCACCAAATATGAGTAGTTCCGTACAGGCGATCCAATCTGCCTCAGAATTGACCCAATCCGTCCTTTTCCATATTTTTTGAAGCTGATTTTCTGTGCCGGATTCGAGCCAAGATACATCAAATAAATCCGAAATGATTTTGCGGGCCTTTATAAAGTTAGCTGCTAATTCCTTGGGATCCATAATAAATACAACGTGATCGATCACATATTAATAAGCACTAGCCAGCTTAGAGCTGTGATGTGGAAAAAATGCCTAATGCTCTCTCTTTTCAGGCCACAAATCCCGACGGCTCGACAATAAACCTCAAGCCCATCGAGTACCGGGCCGACTGGCCCCACATGGGCCACCAGAGGCTCTTCTTCTGGTAGCTATGTGGCCAGGGGATCGATGAGCTGGCCACGATCAAGGTTACGGGTTCCAATCCGGATAAGCCCGTCTTTTGCGGCTGGTTTAAGGGGATCAAGAGGCCCTCCAACCGATCCCTCTGGCTCCAGGAACTGGCTGGAGGATAAACCTCACTCTTCTATCATCCAGCTCCGCCACCAGGCCCTATGAGGCTACATCCACTCATAATGCCTCAAAACCTCGGGGACGAACTCGAAGAGGAGGCTGTTTTCCGCATATCCGAAAAACAGGCAGCCAGGGCAGGACTGGACTGCTTCCTGCCGGCCAATCCTTGAGGCCTGCCAGGCCTCCGCCAGCCCATCCTTCACATTGGCCAGGGATTGAGTATGGACCCGGCAATTCTCGATGCTTCCATCCGCTGCTACATGGAGGATGATGTCGCTGGCATGGCATTTGAATCCGGGCTTAAGTGATGATATCATCTTCAGATAGGTCAGGGAGTTGATGATCGGCGCACCAGATCTTTTCAGCTCTATCAACCTATGCACCGCCTTCTCATATTCAGATCGATCCCGGATTCCCAGGTCCTTCCAGACCGAGTCCGAAATTCCTCGGGACTCATGCAGGGGCTCAAATGAGATCCAGGTGCCCAGCTCTTCGGCCAGATGGACCAGATCCTCCAGCTCGCCCGTGTTTTTGCTGCTTATCACGCAGTTGATCAGAATCTCATGGCCAGCCTTCTTTGCCGCCCTGATCCCGGCCAGGGCATTTTCCAGGTCTACTCCCCGCAGCTCCCGATAGCTCTTGATCCCGTCCACGGAGACGGAGAGATAATCAAGGTCGCCAAGCTCATCCGCCCTCTTGGCGAGCAGAAGGCCGTTGGTGACCAGACTGGTGATGAGGCCCTGGGATTTAGCATGCCTCAGAATCTGGGGCAGATCCTCCCTGAGCAGGGGCTCGACGGTCCAGGCATTATAGACCCCGATGCCAAAGGAGCTTGCCTCATCCAGCATCCTGAAGATCTCCTTCTGAGTCATCTCTCCTCCGGGCTCTCTCCAGTACTGGCAGAAGGAGCATCTGAGGTTGCAGCGGGCGTTAACCCCATGGGAGAGGACATAAGGCCTCTTTCGAATCCGCATCTGCCAGAGGGCTCTGGCCGCCAGCCGGGGGGAGAAGGATCTCATTTGGGCTGCTCCCGGTTTCTAGAGCGCTCGATCCCGGAGAATGCCCTCCCCAGCACCTCATTGATGGTAGGATGGATGACCTGAGACCTCATCACAGTGGAAAGGTCCTGGCGGTCGGTGTTCATCAGGTAAACAACCTGCTGAATGAGCTCTGGCGCCTCTGGGCCGATTATGCTCGCCCCCAGGATTCGGCCAGTCTCCTCCTCCAAAACTACCTTCGCCAGGCCGTACTCCTCAGCCATAGCCACCCCCTTGGCCGAATCTGTGTATCTCGCCCTTCCCACCAGCACCTTCAAGCCTCGGGCCTTTGCCTCGCTCTCTTTCCTGCCCACTCCCGCCACCGTCGGATGAGAGAATACGGCATAGGGAACGGCATGATAGTCAGCCGCTTTCCGCTCTGCTTCTTTTTCAGCCAGAAGAATATTGTGGGCTACGATGCGGGCTTCATAGTTGGCAGTATGGCGGAACATGTGCTTTCCGATAGCATCTCCCAAAGCCCAGATGCCCTTTTTGCTGGTCTGGAGATATTCGTCCACCCTGATCCAGCCTTGCCTATCGATTTCCACTCCTGTCCTCTCCGGGCGGAGAAGGTCGGAGTTAGAGCGCCGGCCCGCGGCAAGGAGGACCTCCTCTCCCTCGAACTGCTGGATCTGGCCGCCTTTTGTCTCTCTGGCAGAGACGACCTTCTTTTCGCCATTCCTTTCCACCGATAAGACCTCGTAGCCCGTGACCACCCGGCAGTAGCGGGAGAGGCTCTCATGCAGTCGCTGTGAGATCTCAGGATCCTCGCCGCTCAGAAGTCGGGGGCTGCGTCCCAGGATGGTGACCTCCGTTCCCACAGCGGAGAAGAAGTGACCGTACTCGCAGCCGATATAGCCTCCGCCGATTATGATCAGGCTTTGGGGAGGCTCTCTCAGATTAAGAAGCGATACGTTATCGATATATCCCGATTCTTCCAGGCCTGGGATGGGAGGAACACGAGACCGAGAGCCGCTGGCGATGACGAATTGGGGGGCAGTGAGGGTTCTTGATCCCACCTTTAAGACATACTCGTCGATGAACTCCGCCCTTTCTGGATAGTGGGTCAGATTCTCCCTCGATCTGATGGTCGCTTCCATTTGGGCGCGCCCCTCATCCACCACCTTATGCATGCGGTTCATGATCAGAGGAAAATCGATCTTCTCGATTCGGGCATGGACGCCCCCCGCCCCAGCCTCCTGGATGCTCCGGATAATGTCTGCTGGATGGATGAGCGTCTTCGAGGGGATGCAGCCGTTGTTAAGGCAGGTTCCGCCCATGGGGCCCTGGTCCACCAATGCGGTATTTCTTCCCGATCGAGCGGCTTGAGCAGCCACCAGTGCCCCTGCGCCCGAGCCGATGACGATGAGATCGAATCTGTTCATGCTGTTCATGATATCGGATATCAGAAGGTCCTGATAGCTTAAATATATGCGGGAATATGGGAGCCGTCGGGCAATGGGATGGAATAGGGACTCAGGACGATCTTCAAGCGATATAAGAGACGCTGGACCGGTCGAATCCCTCTACCAGCTCGATTCCCTCATCATCCGCCTTCCATGATACATGGGGATAGGCGAGATGTTTGATGAATCCGGATGCTCTGGCGGCGAATTGCGTTGCCAGGTGCTCCTCGCCCAGGGCTTCTCTGGTGATCTGGTGGACCTTTTCTTGCACCTCTGTCTCATCCAGGTAGCCCAGGGAGTGTATGTACTCATGCAGAAGAACATGGAATGCGTAGGGCTTGTATAGCTCAGGGCGGGTCTCCATGATCCTATTCAATGGTATCTTATTCAGGACAATGACATTGGAGCCTGTGGTGAAAAAGCCTCCCAGGAAGCCATGGGGATCGTTTCCCAGGTTCGCCATGCCCAGCATCAGGCCGCCCCTTCGTTTGTTCATGCTCTCTTCAACCAAGGTCTTTACCACCTCAAATATGTCCGCCAGGGAAACTGCCTCATCCAGGCGGGTCCTGTAATCAATCCTCATTTCAAGCCCATGTAGCTACGTCTAAGTATATAATAGTAACCTGAAGTTAGTTTAAGCTCGAACTGGCGTATTCCATGAGAGGTCCTTCTATTTGCCTATCAGAGGATCTTGATCAGAGATCTCTTCCCCTGGGCCCCTGTGCAGGAGACTCTTTTCCAGGCCGATCTCCATCCAGGCCCAGGCCCAGATGACCGCCTCAAAGGCTCTGATCAGATCATTCTGTTTTAGAAAATGGTGAGAGTCGGATAGATAAGAGGAAATGTTCTCCAGCATTCTCTCATCCCCGGATAGCTGGCCGAAGAGCGATTCTGCCTTCTCCTGCCACTTCACAGTCTCATTTGAGAGATCCTCTTTCAGGCTTCTCTCATCCCCTTTTAGGCCTTCCATCATCTTATTCAATCACCG
>NZ_DAKC01000035.1:24884-27683 GCF_002496465.1 Methanosaeta sp. UBA356
CGCAAGAATTAATGACTGTCCATTCCTATCAGCGGATCCCTGCAACCGCATAGGGCAAATGCCTCCTCCCTCTCTATGCAGGTGGGACAGGTGCGGCAGGGCATAGCTTTTCCCTTGTAGCACGACCAGGTGAGCTCATAGGGAACCTGCAGCTTGAGGCCCATTCTCACGATATCCGCCTTGGTCATATGCACAAAGGGCGCTTGCAGCTCGACGGGATTCCAGGCTGTTCCCAGCCTTATTGCCGGCTTGAGAGCCTCTACGAACTCCGGCCGGCAGTCGGGGTAGATCGTCTGGTCGTTCTTGTGGGCGGCGTAAAACAACTCTGTAATCTCATGGGCCTCGGCGTATCCTGCAGCCACGGAGAGCATGATCATATTCCTGTTTGGTACCACCGTCTGCCTGGCTGCCTCCTCGGTATAGTGGCAGCTGGGCACCTCCTTTTTGCCCAGAAGTGCGCTCTCCCCCAGGAATGCCGCCAGAGTGGAGAGGTCGATGATCTGATGTGGGACATCGAGCCTGGAGGTGATGGCTATTGCGCAGTCTATCTCTTTTTTATGCTTCTGACCATAGTTGAAGGTGAGGGCATCTACCAGATAACCATCGGCCAGCAATTTGTAGAGCAATGTGGTCGAGTCCAGACCGCCGGAGAGTATCAAAACCGCCTTCATTTGCCTCCCAATTTTACTGGCATTCAACATAAGACTGCCCCACCTGAGATCCTTAGCTCGTCACATCCTCGGCCAGAGGGGTCACCAGCAGCTTGTCCACCCGGCGTTCATCCATATCCATGACCTCAAAGCGATAGCCACCCCATTCGAATTTATCTCCCGAGGTGGGAACCTTCTCCAGATGGGTCATCATGAAACCGCCCATGGTTTGGTAGGTCCCATCATCCTCATCAGGAAGCTTGTCGATGTCTAGCGTCTCTTTGAAGTCATCCGCGGGCATCGTCCCATCCACCAGCCATGAACCATCGCTCCTGCGCAGGATCTGGGGCTCCCCCAGCTCATCGATATGGGGAATGTCTCCCACCAGCCCCTCCAGGAGGTCTACCAGTGCCACAATCCCCTGCACTGTGCCATACTCATCCAGGACGATGGCCAGATGGATTCCCGTCTGCTTGAACTTCTCCAGCACCTTCAAAGCCCTCATGCTCTCCGGTACAAATAGAGGTGGCAGCAGCAAAGACCTCAGATCAATCTCCTTTTTATTAAGGTCGCAGTTCAGGATATCCTTGGACTGAATCACTCCCAGGACGTTATCCAGCTTCTTGCTGCAGACCGGAAACATGGTGTACGGCCCGCTGACGGTCTTCCTTTGGATCTCGGCGAGGGTGTCATGGATATCAAGCCAGACTATCTTTCCCCGAGGGGTCATGATGGAGTTGACCTTTCTTTCACCCAAAGAGAAGACTCTTTCCATGATGTCCTGCTCCTCCTCTTCGATCACCCCGGCCATCGTTCCCTGGTCTATCATAATTCTTATCTCTTCTTCAGTGACCTCCGGCTCAGCGTTAGAATTGACCCCCAGGGCTTGGAGGACGAACTCCGTGGATTTGCTCAAGAGAAGAATCAAGGGGTATACAATCTTGGAAAAAGCGTTTAAGGGAGATGCAGACCAGGATGCAATCCGCTCCGGATTGGAGAGGGCTATCCTCTTTGGCACCAGCTCGCCTATAACTAGGCTGACGAAGGTTATCGACAGGACTACCAGGGCTAGAGCAATTCCATGGCTGAATTGAGCTAAAGCGGGATAAAGGCCAAGCAAGTAGCCCGCCAGCTCATCGGATAAGGTCGCGCCGCCGAAAGCCCCGATAAGTGTGGCCATTAAGGTTACCCCAGTCTGAACAGCGGAAAGAAACTGATTGGAGTTGCTGATCAGCTCTAAAGCGACGGCAGCACCCTTATCTCCACTATCTGCCATCTGACGGAGCCTGGCCTTGCGCGAGGAGACAACTGCCATCTCCGCCATGGAAAAGGCGCCGTTGACTAATATGAGAATTAGTATGATCAGAATCTCAATCAACATGAACTACTACCCTTGCAGGATGGTGCGCCCGGTCTGTCTCCAAATTCATGCATTTCCCCGAGATTATGGGCCGTTTTCTCATTTTCATAAGACAGGATAATAAAGGTTATTTATAGCTTCCCTGAACGGAGAACAGAGGGCACTGAAGGTAGTCACGTTATTTGAATATTGAGGATCGATATAATAATTAAAAAAGAAATATAAAAAGAAAAGAAAAACGAACTATAGATTTACTTTAAATCAGCGGTGCAGTGCTTGCACTTGATGGCTCCTATCGCAATGGTCTCTTTGCAGTATGGGCATTCCTTGGTGGTTGGATCAAGAGGTGCAGGCTGCCTTTTGAGGGCATTTATCTGCCGGACCAGCATGAACACCGCAAATGCCACGATGATGAAAGAAATAACCGCATTTATGAATAATCCGTAATTGATGGTCGGCGCTGATACCGCCTGTGCCTCTGCCAGGCTAGCATAGGCCTCACCGTCCAAAGCTATGAACATATCGGCAAAGTTTATGCCACCCGTCAGCATGCCAATTGGAGGCATGATAATATCATTCACAAGCGAATTGACTATGCTGCCAAATGCAGCGCCTATAATGATGCCTACCGCCATATCCACGGCGTTGCCCTTCACTGCAAATTCCTTGAACTCGCTTATAATTCCCATAAAGATCACTCCAACAGATGAAACATTTGACCATTTCTGCGGTCTAAGATATAAATCCTTTTGGAAAGAGCAAATTCGGACCCTCATAAGAGAGTGAAAC
>NZ_DAKC01000035.1:27981-35131 GCF_002496465.1 Methanosaeta sp. UBA356
TTGCGGCAAAAAAATAATAAAAAACGTTCGATCAGTAGAATGAAATACATATTAAAAATTTGTAAGAAATAGTTCCATATCGGAAGATCCAAGTAGAAAGAGGCTCCAGCTATAGGCAATGAAGGAGTACTCCTGCGATGGGCTGATTGTGCGGTGGAATCCGGAAAAATGCATACATGCGAAGGAATGCGTGAACGGACTGCCCCAGGTCTTCAACCACAACAGCAGGCCCTGGATAAATATGCAGGGCGCAAGTCCTGCGCAGATAATGAAGGTCATAGATCGCTGCCCTTCCGGCGCTCTGAGCTATCAAGAAAAGGCACCTGAATCATCTGAAAAAAATGCATCAAATGAGCGATACGCCTCTATCAAGGTGGTGAAGAACGGTCCCCTGCTGGTTGAAGGAGACTGCCGTCTATTCAATTCAGATGGCAATGAGATGGCAGAAGGGGCTTTTGCCCTCTGCAGATGCGGAGCCTCCCGGAAAAAGCCTTTCTGCGATGGAAGCCATATCAAGATAACCTTCGACGATACAAAATGATTGGCGCTGACCTCCAGGCAAAATCGGCAATCGAGAGTGGACAAGAATGTCTTTGCTCATTCTACCGGCCAAACCATAACCTGCATCTGTTGCTTCCCTGGCAGAGCCTCTCTTGCCTCTCGAACCTTATCTCCATACCTTCCCCCTCGACGCCCTTGCAACTGAACTCCTGCGCCCAGACAGAGTTCTCCGCCTGGCAGATGACCTCGCTCACCTTCTCTGAGAGCGATTCTCTGCCTGACCGGACCATTATATCATGCCAGGGACAGCGCCGGATCTCAACTACAAATCCGCTCTCCTCTTCTTTCAGCTCGTAGTCGAACTCCTCCAGGGCCAGACGAGCAGCAATCGCCTCCTTCAGCCCATCAAGGCCATAGTCCAGCATCAGCATTGACTTGATTGCCCGGGCCTGGATCTTGGGCAGAACCTGCCAGACAGCCTCGTCCAGCTCCAGCGCTTCATCAAATCCCCGTTTCTTCTCGATCATCATGAACCAAAGACCGTCCACTGACCGATAGGAGCGGCGGAAGTACTCCATCTTATCGCTCTCTGCTAATTCTTTCATGCCTACCTGCTTTCCAATATCTGATCCTCTGATCTCCTCTTCCTGCTGGCCTTGAGTATGCCCTTGCATGATTGCATGGAGCGGCGGCATCTCTGGACATCGTTGCGCATTTCTGCAGCTTCCGGGTCTCTTTCTGCCTCAAGCTCCTGGGCAAGCCCCTCGAATATCCTGGTGGCCTTCTTATAAGCCCGCAGAGCCCTTTTGACCCATTCCTCTCTGTCCTCCACCTCAGATATGGTGACATAAGCGAAGGCCAGGTCTCTTAAGATCTCAGCATGCTCTCTTGGTGCCTCATCTTTTTGGTAATGCTCCAGGGAAGCAGAGCATGCTTCGATTGCTCTCCTGCAGTTTTCCGCCTTATCTGTTACCTCCGCCAGGGTGATAAAGCTGTAGCCCAGGCTCTTCAGAGCATCTGCATGCTCTGTCGGATGAGATGCTTCATAGATCCGAACGGCGGCCTGGCAGGCATCAATAGCCTTGCGGCAGTTCTCCTCCTTTTCCTCGACCTCAGCCAGGGCAGAGTATGCCGCCCATAGGAGGAGCTGTGCCTCAGCATGCTCAATTGGATGCTCAGATTCATTGTAGATACTAAGCGCCTCTAATGCCGCTTCTGCTCCTTTCCTGCAATCCTCTGCTTTGGCCTCGACAGAGACCTCCGTGTCGGCAAGAATGCTGTAGGTGATGGCCAGGTCTTTCTGGCAGGAGGCATATTGCAGAGATTTGTCCTGGGAAAAGGCTGCCAGCCTCTCCTGGCAGGCCTCCAGAGCTAAAAGACAGTTTTCAGCCCGGTATTCTATATCCGCCAGGGTGAGGTAGCCAAGCCAGAGTATCCCCTGCGATTCTGCATACTCTTCAGGGTTGCTATCTCTATTGAATATCTCCAGGGCCTTGCGAGCAGCACCAATGGCCTTAAGGAAGTTCTCGGCGGGATTCTGAATCTGGGCCAGTGCCAAGTGAGCGTTTCCAATGCAATTTTGAGTGGCAGCATACAGCTTTGGATGTTGCTCCCGAGGGTAAAGATCCAAGGCGTTCCTGAATGCCTCCAGGGCGAGCTGGCAGTTCTCCAGGCTCTCCTCCTCCTCGGCTAGGGCGAGGAAGGCATTTCCCAGATTGTTCTGGGATGCTGCATATGCCAGCGGCTGTGTTTCCCGTTTTCGGATGAGAAGAGCGTCGCGGCATGACTGAATAGACTGCCTGCAGCACTCTATCTTATCCCTTTCATCCCCTGCCCCAGCCAGGGACAGATAGGCTATGGCCAGGTTGTTTTTGACCAGGGCGAACTCATCCGGAAAACGGCCCGGATCATAGACCTGCAGGGCGTCCTGGTAGGAGGCAATAGCTTGCTTGCAGCTATCCATTCTATCCTCAGGCTCATCCGCGAACTGGGCCAGGGTCAGATAGGCGCTGCCCAGGTTCGTTTTTCCCCTCGCGAACTCCTGGGGATGATCTTTGAGGCTGTAGATCGAGAGAGCATTCTTGGCAGCATCGATTGCCATCTTGCTGTTATTGACTCCATCCCCCAGCTCAGCCAGCTTCCGATAGGCGACGCTCAGCTCATCCTGAAGAATGGCGTAATCCCCAGGATAGCTTAATCTGGAATAGACGGCCAATGATTCCTCCCAAAAATTGATGGCCTGCTTGAGGCTTTCCCCTTGATCAAAAATATCGGAACGGGCGGCATAGGCATATCCCAGGCTTTTCATTACCCTGGCGCGATGATGGGGATAGTTTTCTTGGGTATAGACGGCAAGCGACCTTTGATAAGCCTGGACGGCATGCTCACAGCTCTGCAGATCGTTGTTCTTTTTGAATATCTCAAGGTAGATATCGCCGATCTTCCTGAAGATATTGCTCTCCTGGGCAATATCCATCTCGAAGGTCAGCATCCTTTCGCATGTCTTTAGAGCCTTTTCGTACTCTTCAATGCCATCCTCTTTCATATCATCACCTTCTGGTAAAAGGCATCTTCAGATATCAAAGGAGGTTATGCCTTGAGGAGTTATACCTTTAGGGATTAATTGACCTATAGCTCTTCTAATATCACTTAACCTCCTCGAATTTCCTGCTATATCAATCTGAAATGATGCTACATCTACCCTTCGCTTTTGACAATTGAATTTGAGCTTCGCTTCAATCTATAAATATACTTTAATACAACGGTGTCCCACATTGCGGCGAGACAAAAGTCCAACGTTTTGGGATGAGCTTATAAAACCTGCCGGCTCCTCGCTATTTTGTATGGGTGAACTTAAATCGCTAATTCTCTGTGTCTCGGTGCCTCTGTGGTGAACCGCTATGCTCTGACCCAACCACAGAGACACAGAGGAACAGAGGCCATATTCTCTGACTTAACTCACCCACATTATTCAGCGAAGAGCCAACCTGCCCAAGAAGTGAGTTTCAGGTCCTGGATTTTTCTCAATGAATAGCGGGTGCTATCTGAAGACTACACCGCCTAAAAGGAGCAAAATAGCCCCTAAAAAGCCTGTGATGGTGATTATCGTCTCTGTACTTATATCTCTGTGCACGAGCGCCCCCTTGGGCTGATTCAGGATAATAGCTTTTCGCCCGGTTTAGCCCCGCTTTTTGGGCGGTATCAAAAGCGCTTGGCTGCCACTGCAAAAGGCAGAATATCCAGCACGGTCACCATCGCAACTAGTCCTATCCAGTAGAGGGGCTTATTGAAGTACCAGGTTCTCTTTCCCCGTGCATAGACATAAGCGAGGTACGGGAAAAGGGGCAAAATAGAGACCAAAGGATGAGGCTCCACAAATAGGACGTAGGTGAAGATATATCCCTGCAAGAGCAGGCAGACGACAGTTGCCAGACCAACTTTGGCTTGATTGTTGAGTCTCATATCTCTTGCCACTCGCTCTTGGTTGATAAGCTTTTCAGATACTCGCAGGACTATGCGAGTCGATTGCTGTAAAAATTATGCAGAATGATGAGGGGCTGATGAAGTTTTCTTTGCCTGGCGGAGAGGATGTAAGGCCATACCCCTCCGGACAGGCATAGATTCGATGAACCAGAGAGTCTAGGCTGCGAGAAGCAATGTCGCCAGGTTGATTGAGCCCCCAAATACAAGCGATAATATTGCCAGAATGATGAATGCGATCACAAGCCATTTAGCGATATCCATAGATATTCCTGCGCCTCGCCAGCCGAGCACTCCCAGGATCAGTGCTATTGCAAAGAATACCACTGCCAAATATAATAAATCCACCATTTTGTCCACTCCCATTAGTATCTTTATCTGCCTTGTCATCGATGATGAAGAACCCTGACCGGCGCAAAATATATCCGGATGAAGGCTTAATCAATCAAGACGATGGCAGCTTATTAATGCCTATGACTCTCTTTAAATTTAAGACTTTTGGAGCCAATATTTACATAATATAAAATATAATTTATTATAAATATAATTCTGCTCTTGATGGGATGTGGACAATGAGATCAATCTGTCTTAATTGCTCATACCATCATGGCTATTTTGACCTTGAGCAAAATCCCTGAATTGGAGTGAAGCAAAATCCCTGAATCGGATCAATTCTCTGGGATGATAGATGACATCTGCCTCAGGCAGACCTTTGCATCTCATATAATGAGCTATAAATCAATATACCATAAAGTATATATGTGCAAGAACCGGTTTAAAAAACATTATGCCAAAGACTACTCTGACATTATCAGAACCAATAGCAAAAGCCTTGAAGATCTATACAGTTCAAGCCAAAAGCAGCATGCGCGCTCAAAGCCAGGTAATAGAAGAGGCGCTAAGAGAGTTCTTCGAGAACCATGGAATTAAAATCGAGGAGTAGCAACTTTTTGCATCTCCTTCTCTGCACTCAACGCTGTTCTATAATGCATCCAGTTCCGTCAGGCTGACGCATGTACCAGACCCGCTGATAAACAGCATTTATAAAATTGGATCACAAGGCGGGCGGATGATGAAGGTAGTGATATTTTTGCCCTGATGTGTGATATATGAAAACACGGCACATATAGACACAATGATGGGCAACATAAATATCAAAATCGAAGACATGGCCGCATGACGATAGGATAAATCAACGGCCATTTAGGCATGAAGATAAGGTGATTTTCACTCAAAACGCAAAAACTGAGGGATCGGGGAATTGCAGGCTACCCTCTCGGCCTTATTTTCTTCTGAATACATGGCAGGGTACTGACCCCTGCTTTGCGAAATAATCCTGATGATACTCCTCCGCCTCAAAAAATTCTGATGCAGGAACGATCTGGGTGACTGCTTTTCTTGCAATGGCTCCAGATCGATCATACTCTTCCCGGGATTCCTCTGCTGCTATTCTTTGCTCCTCATTATGGTAGAATATTGCAGAGCGGTATTGAGTGCCGATATCAGGACCCTGACGGTTGGGCGTGGTGGGATCATGCATCCGCCAGAATATGGAGAGCAACTCCCTGTAGGATACGACCTTCGGATCGTACTTTATCTGCACGGCCTCAGCGTGGCCAGTAGTTCCTGTGCAAACCTGTGCGTAGGACGGATCGGGAGCAGTCCCTCCGGTATATCCCACTTTTGTTTCCAGCACCCCGCGAACCTGCTGAAAGCGAGCTTCCACCCCCCAGAAGCAGCCTGCGGCAAATGTGGCCAGCTCATAGTCTGGATCGTCCTTCCCGGGACTCTCCATATGCCCAGATCGAGCCTCATCCTCCCGGAAGAGGCTGAGATACTCTCCGTAGCCCTCCAGTTCCAGATCCTCAGCCGGTATAAAGCGGAGGGATGCGGAGTTGATGCAATAACGCAATCCTGTCGGCCCAGGACCATCATCGAACACATGGCCCAGATGGGAATCTGCGTCTTTGCTGCGAACCTCAACCCGCCTCATATTATAGCTGGTGTCGACGTTCTCAATGATGCGATCCTCCTTCAGGGGCTTTGTGAAGCTCGGCCAGCCGGTACCGGAGTCGAACTTATCTTTCGAACTGAACAGGGGTTCTCCTGAGAGCACATCTACGTAGATGCCGGGTCGTTTATTATTCCAGAATTCATTTTGAAAGGGAGGTTCGGTGCCGCACTGCTGGGTGACATGAAACTGCAGCGGCGTCAGTTTCTTTTTGGAATTCGTTTGGGAATCTTTCAGGGAATCCTCTCTTCTCATAAGCACTTATTTTACGGGATCCTGCTTATAGATTTCTCTATCTTTCAGCAGCTCGATCAGCACTGAGAATACCGCAGCCTCCAGAGGATCGTCCATAGCATAAAATGCCTCGCTTGAGTGCTTTTTTACCATCTCGGCGAGCTCTTTTGCATAGGACTGATCCTCCTTTTTTAAAGCTCGACCGGCCTTGGACCAGCGAAGAGAGAGGTCGTTTACCCCCATCCTTACGCTCTCAAAGCTTCGGCCCATCAGAAGCTCTCCAGGGTGGTCTGGCCAGTGGAACTGGCTTGCGTTTTTCGATTATTCTTTGCAGAAAGCCGTGGCGCAACACAAGGCCCCTCGGCGAAGCAGAATACTCTGTCGGCATAAGTCATCATCTTCTCTAAATAAGGATCGGAGGTGGGGGAATAGAGAAGCAAAATGCTGCCCTTGGCTGCTTCTCTCATGGCCATAGATGCATACTCCACCATCTCTCCAGCCCCCTCGTAAAGCAGGGGATCATGCTCCAGGATCATCAAGGTGTGGTGGCTCTCCTCCAGGACGGTTAACAGCTGGAAGACGGTAAATGCCCTCCTTACCTCCAGATCTCTAAACCTGCGATCCAGTCTGCTCAGGATGCGAGAGTAGTTTCCGCAGATGTAGAGGACCTGATACCTGTCGATGCCCAGATGATCGTTGAGGGACTCGATCAGCATCTGCAATGGAGCCACTAGTATTGCAAAGGCTCTGCTCTCGATGATGATCGCAGGATGCAGTTCGAATTCCATGCGATACATCTCTCGTTTCAGAGAAGATAAGCACAAGGAATGCGCGGAGCGAATGTAAACTACTCCGGCCTAAAGACCGGAGCTTTCAGTAGCCCTGAAAGGACTGCCTTGAGACTTGGAAGTCCTTCCGAGCCTC
>NZ_DAKC01000103.1:0-10433 GCF_002496465.1 Methanosaeta sp. UBA356
CAAAGGCGAATAGGTCCTTCTGGAAGAGTTCGGCGAAGAGTTCCACTGTCTCTTTGCGGAGGTCTTGCATAAGCTCTATGGCCTCATCCATCCTGGCCAGGCGCTCATGCACGTGGGCGGCCATCTCCATATCAAGGGCGGCCATTACCACCACCCCCATATAAAAAGGAGGTAGAGGCCGGCTCCGGCTACCCCGAGGTTGAAGAGCTTGAAGAAGGCGCTCATCTCAGACCACCGCCTTAGAGCAGAATTCAGCATCAAGCTTCTTGTAGATCTCTTTGATCCTGGCGACCATCGCCGCCTCATCCACTCCGGACAGGCTCACCTCAAAGGCATATCCTCCCTTCTGACCACGTTCTACCTTGATCCTCAATGGCTCCGGGGATGGCCCGGAGCTGTGGAAGTGCTCAACGCGATCCATCTCAGATCGCCTCCACCGGGCCGTGTGCGCCCTCCGGCCACCCTGGCAGGCTAGCCCTGAGGTCTATTGTGGGCTCCTCTACTGGTTTGGGCTTGGGGAAGTACTTTCTGGAGTGCTTGCACGGCTGGCCGGGATGATATGTGGCCGCCGGGCAACTGCAGGATTTGGGTGTGGTCACATAATAGGCGTCCTTCTTGTTATTGAGGACCAGGACCATTTCACCAGTGAGCCTGTAGAAATCGGGCATCTCCACCGGCTGCTGTCCGTGGTTATGGTAGGTGATCAACTGCTCAACTGCTTCCCGGCTTTGAGTTACCGGGCTTGATACAACGAGTTTGTTCAACATTTCAATTCGCACCAAATACTACCCTATGCCCCTCATATATAAAACTATCTAGTGCGATCCAGTAGGAAGATATATAACCGAGTAGGAGAATAATATAGAGCATGGCTTACAAAAAGATCAGCATAAGCATAGATGAAAGGACTTATGCAGAGGCAAAAGAAGCTGTGGAATCTGGAGACTTCAGAAGCTATTCACAGCTTTTTGAAGATGGTGTTAAAAAAGTACTGCAAGAAAGACGTTTAGAGAAAAGCGGAAACCCTTGTGAGGCCTCCGCTTAACCCTAAGTCATTCCTCTTCGTGGTGCGAACTGAAATGACCGTGATTTTATCAGCTTAAACCCTTTCCGCTCTGCCTTTCTTTACAGGTAATAATACGCCCGGACCGGGATTCGAACCCGGGTCGAAGGCTCGACAGGCCTTCATGATGGGCCACTACACCATCCGGACACAACAGATCCCGCCTCCCAGATTCGAACCGGGGACATCGCGGTGACTGCGCGTAGCACCTCTACGGTGCGAGACATACTACAGCCGCGCACTCTACCAGGCTGAGTTAAGGCGGGCCTCTCGCTACCAGGTTAGTTCTTGTACTTAGATCTTTCGGGCTGGCCCAGATGCGACTGCGAGCATGAGCGCAACTGATAAGAATGCTCCAATTGTGGCATAAAGGGATCTTATGTTGATTGGTATTATGTCCGATGCCCATGACCGATTTCAGGGCGTCAAGGATGCCCTGAGGGTCTTCTCCTCCAGAGGTGTCTTTATGATCCTCTTCGCCGGAGATATGATCGGCTCAGGCAACTGCTATACCTTCGAGGGCCTGAATATCCCCATAAAGCTGGTGTATGGCAACAACGATGGGGACCGGGTGGGCCTGGCCAAGGAGTTTGCCCGGGTGGGCGGTGAGTATCTGGGAGACTTCGGAGAGGTTGAAGTGGATGGCTTGAAGATCGCCCTTATGCATGGCACAGAAGAGCCTCTGGTGAGGGCAGTCCTGGCATCCCAGCTCTATGACGTCCTCGTCCGTGGGCATAACCACATCTTTGAGGTATCCAGCCATGGCAGGACCCTGCTGGTCAATCCGGGAGAGATCTGGGGCCACCTCACTGGCTACTCTACCGTCGCCATCTTCGACACCACCAGCAGGGAGGTGGAGCGGGTGGAGCTCGGCCGGTTTAAGACCTACAGGGAGATCATCAAGGGATGACTAAAGGCGCTTTTGTCACTGCCCTTGACCTCTACATAATTGTGGAATGCTCGGGGCAGAAGGTCAAACGAATCTATCTCTCCCAAGGGAGCCCGGACGAGCCCTCTCACCTTGCGGAGAGAATTGCCGCTCATTTGGAGAAGGGTGCGCCCTGTCCCTCTCCGGATCTGGATATTTCCAGAAGCACTGATTTTCAAAAGAGGGTATACTCAGTGGTGCGGGGGATAGGGCGGGGAAAGACTCTGACCTATGGGGAGGTTGCCTTTCTTGCCCAATGCCCGAAAGGCGCAAGAGCTGTGGGAAGTGCCATGGCCACAAATCCATTCGCCATACTCGTTCCCTGCCATCGTGTCGTTGCCCGGAAAGGCTTGGGGGGCTTTGCCTGGGGTCTGGAGGTCAAAGAGAGGATGCTGGCCCTGGAGAGGAATGATGCAGCGGAAATGACGAAATGAAAACGAAGCAGAGCGATCTGTTCCGCAATCAACCCTTCTCCGCCTGCTTCGTAGAGTGACTGAGGTTGATGGTCAGTTCACCGATGTTCATGATATAGTCGAACATCCTCTCCAGGCTGGCAGCCAGGACAAGACGCTCCAGCATCTCCGACTTTCCCAGGCTGTCCGAGGTTACTGTTATCCTCGCGGCGCTCTTTTGGATCTCTCGGATCAGATCTATCATCTCATTGGCCTTGTCTGAGTTGGTCTGCAGTAGATAAGATATGGCGTCGTCGATAAATCCGCACAGCTGAACCTCCATATCCATCAGCTCCTCTTTCAGGTCATCAGCCAGAGTGCAATTATACTCTCTGGCGATCTGGGCAATCCTATGGGCGTGATCGGCAATGCGTTCCAGGTTTGAAGCCGCCTGCATGTAGTTGAATGCATGGATGGGGTTTTGTGTCTCCTGCTTAACCGAACCGGTCCGGAGTATCTCGGTGAACTGGCGGGAGATGAGGAGGTTGAGCCGGTCCACATCGTCATCCCTCTGAATCACGTCCATTGCCAGTTCATCCTGGTTGTTGTTCAAGAGGCTGGTAAAAGAATCATGAATCATGGATTTGACCACCGTCCGGATCCTCCTTAAGGCCTTCTCGGACTGAAGCTCCTCCGAGCTCAAAAGGTCCTGAATTACCACCTTATTGATGGTCTCCTCTAAAATCTCAGGCCCTATGAGCTTGTTTACGATCTGATGCAGATCCTTCTTCTGGGCAGATGACATATGAGGGCTTGTGACCTCAATGATCCTGTAGCCGCCAACATAGCATCCGATGATGTCTCTGATCAGATCATCTCCCGTCTTCTCCCCTATATCCAGCTTCACTCTCAGATCCCTCTCCGAGCGATCGGTGGATAGGGTTAAAGCCCCGTTATCCCCCTGATTGATGTAGACTATTGAGCCAGCGGCAATCCCGTTCTTCGTGGCCCAGGTTTTGGGGAGGGATACGATGAATGTGGACTTGCCGGTCCTCTGCACCTTTCTGGTGTCCATGAACCTCCTAATTCAGGTGTTCCCTTTTTGCTTCCACTATGTAGACGATTGTCTCACAGATGTTGCAGATGTGGTCGCCCGTCCTCTCCAGATGCCTGTTCACCATGAGCAGCGAGGTCCCTTCCTTTATCACTTCAGGCTGATCGATTATGATTTTCAGAAGCTTATCCCTTGCCTTGACATACAGCCCATCGATCTCATAATCCCACTTGGTGATCTGCCGGGCCATATCGGCGTCGTCGTTCATCAGGGCCTCCATCGATTCCCTGAGCATCTTTCTGCTGATCTCCGCCATGCGCGGTATGAACTCCAGCTTGGTTATCTCGTTATGGGACTGGGCGGCAACTCGAGCTATGTCCACAGCCAGATCTCCTATTCTCTCCAAATCTATGCCTATCTTCAGGATTCCTATGATCCTCCTCAGATCCCTGGCCATGGGCTGCTGAAGCACCAGGAGCTCCATGCATAGGTTCTCGATCTTGATGCTCAGGTCGTCCACTTCCTGATCATTCTTTATGATCTCTCGTGCCAGGTCAACATTTGAATCGGACAGGGCGATAACGGATTTTTCTATGGCCTCGCCCACATGATCGGCGAGATCCTTTGTCAAGCTTTTTAGATCTGAAAGATCTTTGCGATACCGCTGTCTATAAGGGATCATTCGCTCCTTCCCCACCAGGACTCATCCAAACCGTCCGGTGATATAATCCTCGGTGCTCTTCATCTCGGGCATTTCAAAGACATGCTTTGTCTCTCCTACCTCGATCAGCTCGCCGAGAAGGAAGAAAGCAGTGATGTCAGAGATCCTGGCAGCTTGCTGCATGTTGTGAGTGACTATTATCTGGGTGTACTCTTCCTTGAGGCTCTCCATGAGGCTCTCGATCTTGCCGGTTGAGATCGGATCTAATGCACTGCAGGGTTCATCGAACAAGATAACATCAGGCCGCATGGCCAGGGTCCTGGCGATGCATAACCTCTGCTGTTGGCCACCTGATAGGCCCAGAGCAGGCTGGTCCAGCCTCTCGCTGACCTCCTCCCAGAGGGCGGACTCCTTCAGGCTGCGCTCCACTATCTTGCTAACATTTTTTTGTCCATGAATCCGTGGGCCGTAGGCGATGTTGTCATAAATGGACATGGGAAATGGATTAGGCTTTTGGAATACCATACCTATTCTCTTGCGCAGCTCTACCACGTCTGTATCTTTTCCATAGATGTCCATATCATCATAAAAGACCTTGCCTTCGATTCGAACGCTAGTCACGAGATCGTTCATCCGGTTCAGGCAGCGAATAAATGTCGACTTTCCGCAGCCTGATGGGCCGATGAGAGCAGTTATCTGCTTTTCCGGTATCTTCAGGGAGATGTCCTTGAGAGCCTGCTTCTCCCCATACCAGAGGTTCAGGTTTTCCGAGACTATCTTAGAGGTCAAAGCATATCCCTTTTAGCGTTATCTGCATATGTGCATCCTTGATTGAGGACTCGCTATATAGTTCTTCCTATATAGACTATATGTTAACTGAGCTAAATAACAATGAAGATAGCAATCACGCGAATTCTTTATATAGAACTTTAAACTCGTACTAAGAAAAAGTCGGGGAGGACTAAGGTTTGGCAGGTTTGAGCGGAGTACCAGTAATCATATTGAAGGAAGGAAGCGAGCGAGAGAGCGGGAAGAATGCTCAGCACAGGAATATTTTAGCAGCAAAGGCAGTCGCAGAGGCTGTGCGGACTACTCTTGGGCCGAAGGGCATGGATAAGATGCTCATCGATGGCAGCGGTGATGCGACTATAACCAATGACGGAGCTACAATCCTCAGAGAGATGGATATAGAAAATCCCGTGGCCAAGATGATCGTAGAGGTGGCAAAAGCCCAGGATGATGAGATTGGGGACGGAACCACCACCGCAGTGATAATTGCCGGAAAGCTGCTGGAGAAGGCGGAGGCACTCTTGGAGCAGGATGTCCACCCCACGGTTATTGTGCAGGGATACAAGCAGGCGGCCGCCAAGGCGCAGGAAGTATTGAAGAAGATGGCAATAGATGTCTCCGGAGACCAGGAGATGCTCCTGAAGATCGCCCGGACCTCTATCAGGGGAAAAGGCACTGAGATGGCCCTAGATAGGCTCTCTCAGATATCCGTGGACGCCGCGCGGGCCGTGGTGGGATTTGAGGGCAAGGACATTGAGGAGAATATCAAGATGGTCCATATTCCTGGAGGCAGAATTGAGGAATCATCCATAAACTACGGCATTGTGCTGGAAAAGGAGAGAACATCTCCTCAGATGCCGAAGTCAATTAAAAATGCCAGGATTATGCTTCTTGAGGGCACCTTAGAGCTGAAAAAGCTTGGAACTGATGCCAAGATTACCATAACTGAGGCCAAGAATCTATCCTCTTTCAAGGAGGGCGAGGAGAAGATCATCAAGGAGCAAGTCGACGCCATTATCGCCACTGGAGCCAATGTGGTCTTCTGTGAGAAGGGAATTGGAGTGTTCGCCCAGGGCTATCTGGCCAATCGCGGAATCCTGGCTGCCCGTCGGGTTAAAAGAGAGGATTTGAAGATGCTGGCCCTGGCAACAGGGGCGAAGCTGGTGGGAGATGTAATGCAGCTGCGTCCAGAGGATTTGGGATCTGCAGCCCTGGTAGAGGAGAGACGGGTGGGCAAGGAAAAGCAGATGATCTTCGTTGAAGGCTGCGAGAAGGCTAGAGCGATATCAATCATCCTTCATGGGGTCTCGGATCAGCTCTTAGAAGAGATGGAAAGGGCTCTGGACGATTCGCTCAATGTGGTCATGGATGTCATTCGGTCCGGAAAGATCGTCCCTGGTGGAGGAGCCCCGGAGATCCTGGTGGCTGAGAATCTGAGGCAGTACGCTTCCACTCTGGAAGGGAGGGAGCAGCTGGCCATCAGAGCCTTTGCCGATGCCGTGGAGGCCATTCCATTTACCCTGGCCGAGAACTCAGGATTCGATCCTGTGGATTCTCTTGCCGCTCTGAGAGCCAATCAAGGTGAGGGCAAGATCTATGGATTGGACATCGCATCCGGCAAGCCAGCGGATATGATGGCCCAGGGCGTGGTGGAGCCTTTAAAGGTGAAGACCCAGGCCATTAAGTCTGCAGCGGAAGCCGCTACCATGGTCCTTCGGGTGGATGACGTCATAGCCGCCAAAAGGGAGGAGATGACGCCCAAACCCGGTCAGAGCCCGCATGACTACACCATGCCCCAGATGCCAATGCCTCACTATTGAGGGAACCAGGCGGCTTTTGCCTATCCTCCCTTTTGATCAAATGAACAATGATACTTCGGGTGGAGCAAATGGATGACGATACAGCAGTAAGCGCTCAGGATGAAGAGGAGGATGAAAGCTCCTTAACTGCCAGAATAGATGAGCTGGAAGGGAAGCTGGTGGAGATGCGGATCCTGTCTGAGGAGCGCCTCGATCAATTGATGCGCTGCCGTGCAGATCTCGACAATCTGATGAAGCGATCTGTTCGGGAGAAGGAGGATACAGTTAAATATGCATCAGAAAAGCTCGTCCAAAAGCTTCTCCCCGTGCTCGACAGCCTCGAGCAGGCGGCAAAGCATGACGAGGGCCAAAAGGTGCTCCATATGCAGCTTCTGGGAGTGCTCTTTACGGAAGGTCTCGTTCCCATTGAAGCGGTTGGCAAGAAGTTCGATCCCTACCGGCATGAAGCATTGTTTCAGGTGAAGAAGGATGATCTGGAAGAGGACATAGTGGCCGAAGAGATACAGAAAGGCTATCTCTTCAACTCTCGGGTCATTCGCTTCTCCAAGGTCGCTGTGAATAAGCCCCTGAAGGCAGAAGGCTGTAAATAGGGCGGGTTGAGATACAATTGGAAAGATATGATGATAGGTTTAAATATTTACAGAGTAGTAGCATTTACTAAGTTCAGGAGATGAAATCTTGTCAAAAATTATTGGTATTGATCTTGGAACCAGCAACTCGGCAGCAGCAGTTCTGATCGGCGGCCGGCCCACAATAATTCCCAGCGCAGAAGGGACAAGCATCGGTGGCAAGGCTTTTCCATCCTATGTCGCCTTCACCAAAGATGGTCAGGTTCTGGTCGGCGAGCCGGCAAAGAGGCAGGCTGTAACCAATCCAGATGGAACCGTCCAGGGAATAAAAAGGAAGATGGGCACGGACTACAAGGTCAGGGTTTTCGACAAGGAGTACACCCCTGAGGATATCTCCGCCCAGGTCTTGCGAAAGATCAAGACCGACGCCGAGACCTATTTGGCTGACAGCGTGGATAAAGCGGTGATCACCGTTCCCGCCTACTTCAATGACAACCAGAGGCAGGCGACGAAGGATGCTGGTACCATCGCTGGCCTGGAAGTCGTTCGCATAATAAATGAGCCTACTGCAGCCGCCCTCGCCTTCGGCCTGGATAAGGTGGGCGAGCATAAGATCATGGTCTTCGATCTGGGCGGAGGCACGCTGGATGTCACCATAATGGAGATCGGCGAAGGAGTTTTCGAGGTCCTGTCCACATCGGGCGACACCCAGTTGGGTGGTCGGGATATGGATGACCGGCTGACCAACTATGTGCTGGACAGGTTCAAGCAGGAATCTGGAGTCGATCTGCGTGGCGACTCCATGGCCATGCAGCGTCTGAGGGAAGCAGTGGAGGTGGCGAAGATAGAGCTATCCAGCGTCCTGCAGACCAACCTCAATCTGCCCTATATCACCGCCGATGCCAGCGGCCCCAAGCATCTGAGCATGACCATAGCCCGCTCCAAACTGGAGGAGCTGGTAGCAGATGTGCTGGAGCGCTGCCGTGGTCCCATGATCCAGGCTCTTAAAGACTCCAAGCTGGAGAAGTCCGATATCGGCAAGATCATCCTGGTGGGCGGACCGACCAGGATGCCAATGGTCCAGGAGTTCGTTAAGAACTTCCTTGGAAAGGATATCGAACGAGGAGTGGATCCCATGGAATGCGTGGCTATGGGGGCAGCGATTCAGGCGGGCGTCCTGGGTGGAGAGGTCAAGGATCTACTGCTATTAGATGTAACGCCTCTCTCTTTGGGTATAGAGACCCTGGGAAGCGTCACCACCAAGCTGATCGAGAGGAACACTACCATTCCCACCAGAAAGAGCCAGATATTCACCACCGCTGCCGATAACCAGACCAGCGTTGAGGTCAATGTCCTTCAGGGAGAGAGGCCCATGGCCCAGGATAATGTCTCATTGGGAAGGTTCACCCTGGTCGGCATCCCTCCTGCGCCAAGAGGCATACCTCAGATCGAGGTCACATTCGATATCGATGCCAATGGCATCATTCATGTCTCAGCCAAGGATCTTGCCACCAAGAAAGAGCAGAGGATCACCATCACCGCTCCCCATAAGCTGAGCCAGGAGGATATCGACGCCAAGATCAAGGATGCTGAGAGGTTTGCCGCCGACGACCTGAAGAGAAAAGAGGAGATTGAGGTCAAGAATGCTGCTGAATCTCTGATCTATGCCTCGGAGAAGATGCTCAAAGAGGCAGGCGACATAGCCACAAGCGAGCAGAAGGAGAAGATCGAGAAGGCCATCAGCGACCTGAAGAACGCCCAGACCGGCGGAGAGATCTCCGAGATCAAGGCCAAGACGGAGAGCTTGCAGAACGCAATCTACGAGCTGTCTGCCGCCATGTACCAGAAGGCGGCGCAGGATCAGCAGGCCCAGCAGGGACAGGCAGGCCAGGGCTCAGGCCCGGAGGCGGGTCAGGATTCCACAGGGCAGGATCAGACGGTGGACGCAGATTACGAGGTAGTAAACGATAAGAAGTAAATTGGAGAATAAACTATAAGGAAGAAAAGGGTGCTGGAAGACAGGGAAACCAGAAGAAGGAACTGACTGTACCATGCCGGATAAGAAGGACTACTACGATGTGCTTGGGGTATCCAAGGATGCCAGCGAGAAGGATATCAAGACCGCCTACCGCAAGCTCGCCATGAAACACCACCCCGACCGGTCAGACGATCCCGGGGCGGAGGAGATGTTCAAGGAGCTTTCTGAGGCTTATGCGGTCCTGTCCGATCCGGATAAGCGGCAGAAGTACGACCAGTTCGGCCATGCAGGAATCAACAGTCAGTACTCGCAGGAGGACCTGTTCCGCGGAGTGAACTTCGAGGATCTTCTTCGGGGCTTTGGCGCGGGCGGAGAGAGCATCTTCGATATGTTCTTCGGCGGTGGGGGAGGACGGCGGGGGCCGGCCAGGGGCCGGGATCTGCGCTATGATATCGATCTTACCCTGGAGCAGGCGTCACGCGGCCTGGAGACGACTATAGAGGTTCCGCGGACGGAAAACTGCCCCAAGTGCCAGGGCAGCGGGGCTAAGCCCGGCACAAGTCCCGTGACCTGCAGCACCTGTCGGGGCTCGGGCCAGGTAACCCGGGCCCAAAACACCCCCTTCGGCCAGATGGTCACCTCCTCCACCTGTCCCAAGTGCGGCGGCCGGGGAGAGCTCATCACCAGCCCCTGCGAGGACTGCAGCGGCACGGGACGGGCAAGAAAGGCTCGCAAGATCAATATCAAGATCCCGGCGGGTGTGGAGGATGGCCAGCACCTCAAGCTCCGCGGCCAGGGGGATTCTGCCGGCCCCAAGGGCGTCTCCGGCGATCTTTATGTGGTCATAAATATCCAGCCTCACAGACTCTTCCAGCGGTTGGATAGCGATCTGATCATGGAGACTCCTATCAGCTTCACTCAGGCTGCTCTGGGAGCGGATCTGGAGGTCCCCACCCTGAACGGTCGGGCCAGGATCAAGGTGCCTGCAGGAACTCAGACCGGGACGGTCTTCCGCTTGAGAGGAAAAGGCATGCCCAGGCTGCATGGCACCGGCTCAGGCGATCTGCATGTACGGGTCAAGATCAACACTCCTGCCTCTCTCACCGCCAGGCAAAGGCAGCTATTGGAGGAGCTGGCAGAGGAGTTCGGCGAGGCGAAGCGATCTTCCACTGAGAAGGA
>NZ_DAKC01000103.1:10630-13923 GCF_002496465.1 Methanosaeta sp. UBA356
GAGAAGGAGAAAAGCCTCATCGATAAGATCGTAGACGAGGTTAAGAGCGCTGTGCAGTGAAAAGGGGGATTGTGTGCTCTCCCTCGCTATCATGTATGATGCAGCAGTTGCCCTCTTTGCACCCGCCCCGCTGGAAGTCCTGGTATTTTTTGGTGAGCGCTATTGCCTCCACAATCTCAGTGATATGGCGCAAGATGAGCTGCCCGGCGATCTCTTGGGCAGCATCCTCATTTATTCTCATCCCCAGGCCGGGGCATTCCGAGCAGCGTAGCTCGCCCTCCACCAGGTAGAAGGGATAGGTGCGGCAGAGAAGGGGGCGCTGGCCATAGATATTGCATTGCCCCTTTTCATAAAACCGGCAGCGCAATCCCTCCTTTTTGAGCCTCCACTCCAGGGTATGGAAGTTGCCGTTGTTGTCCCATTCGCCCTCTTCCGGCGGCTGGGCTACCTCCAGCCAATCCAGCCTCCTCTTCGCCATGATTCGTCTTACCTCAAAGGGAAAGACAACCACGCTGTTATCATCGCCCCGGCAGCATTGGCCGCAGCCCAGGCACTGAAATCCGATCCTCTCGATCTGGCCGGCCAGGGACCGGGCCGAGAGGTGCCTAGCTGCGGCGTATGATCGCTCAAGATCTGCTAATAGAAGATTCTTATCGGGCACGAAGCTCACAAATCCATATTGAACATCCAGTCACTTAAGATGCGGTTCTGGGCGTGCAGTCATCCCCCTGAGACCCTGTCGGAATCATCTTTTGCATATGTTTATAAAATTGTCCAGAAGCTCTTCACCATGCTCGGTGTGCACCACCTCTGGATGCCATTGCACTCCATACAGAGGCCTATTGCGATGCTTCATGGCCTCGATATCACAGATCCTGGAAGTGGCGAGCCTCTGGAACTGAGAAGGAAGCAGTGACACCTGGTCGGCATGAGATGCCCAGGTTTTGAACTTTGCCGGAAAGCCTTTCAGGATGTCGTCTTCATCGATCAGCTCCACATCCACCTGGGCATAGCCTCCGATGCTTCCTGCCGTGACCTGACCACCAAAGGTGGTGCCCATGATCTGCATGCCCAGGCATATCCCCAGGATGGGAATGTCAAGCTTCAAAAGATAATCGCGACAGTTTCCGGCGCGATCCAAGGATGGTCCTCCTCCAAGTATCAAGCCGTCGGCATCGATATCTTCTGGTGGCGTCTGGTTGGAGGCGAGGTCACAGTCCACCTTATCCCGTATGCTGCGCCTGATGAGGTGATTGAACTGTCCATAGTTGTTGATTACGATCACTCGCATTAATGCAACAATGCATTGCATTATGATGATATAATTTTTGGCCCACTGCTTAGATTACAAATTTATATGAAAAAGACCAAAAGGTTGGTTATGTCGCAATCTTTTCAGAGGGTACTTGTTGGTGAAGCACTGGTCGGAGAGGGGCCCGAGGTAGCGCATATAGATCTGGTTATGGGACCAAGGGATAGCCCGGTGGAAAAGGCATTTGTGAGGGCACTTGCATCGCCATCCCGGGGCCATACGCCATTGTTGGCCGTCCTTGCCCCCAATCTGCCGGTTAAGCCCTCGACCCTGATGGTCAACAAGGTCACCATAAAGAATGCCCAGCAGGCAATAATGGTCTTTGGCCCTGTGCAGGCAGCAGTGGCACGAGCTGTGATGGATTGCGTCGAGTCGGGAGTACTGCCCGAGGAGTTGGCGGACGATCTTTTTATAATAGTGTCTGTATTTGTGGAGTGGGATGCAAAAGATAAAGATAAGGTTTATGAATATAATTATCAGGCCACGAAGATTGCCATAGAACGCGCAGCGAATAGAGAGCCAAAGCCAGGGGATATTCTGGCCGCGAAGAGCACTGCGAAGCACCCCTTTGCTTGAAATCATCCATCTGCTCTAGATCTATACGGGAATCACAGAGGTTTCACATGAGATTGATCCCCGAAGAGATCTTGATAGAGCCTCTATGTGAAAAATAAGTTCATAATCTCCTGATGGAAGATCTGTGAGATATCAAATGAGCCATTAGATGGAATGCAGAGCAAGAATCAGAATAGGGGTCCAGATAGGGATCAGATGGTTGATGAAATGATAAATCGGATGATAGTTCTCGGCCATGAAGGCCGTTGGAAGGAAGTGGGATAGGAGAGGAGAGTGAGGATATGCGTAAAAGGGATAAGGATAGTGAGTATACAGTTAATGTTAAATTAAAAAAAGTGCTGAATCATAGATACAAGAAGCAATTTCTTGTTCTTGCTATGATCCTGTCTGTGAGCGTGCTCTTGAGTGCGTTCGCTTATGCGCAGGAACAGCCTGGGGGATTTCCCGAGGGGATAGGTTTCCCTGAGCAGGTTGATTCTGCATTTTCAGATATTGCAAATCAACCGCCATCGATCAGAAGCGTCGAGCCAGACAAGCCCAGCCCCCAGCCTATGGGCACCGCTATAAAATGGACGGTTCGGGCGGAGGACCCTGAGAACGATCCAATATCGTATATGTTCCAGCTAAAGGATTCTGCTACATGGGTCCCATTGACGCAATGGATAGATGAGAACACCTGGACATGGAACACGGCTGCATTGGAGCCGGGAAACTACCAGATCAGAGTCTTAGTGAGAGATCCAATGCATACCAGTGGGGACTTCAAGCTCGATGAGAGGATAATAGACTATCAAATAACAGCTCCCCAGGTCCCGGCAGAGGTCAGTGCGCCTGCAGCCGTTCCCGAATTGGAACAGGCTCCTGTGATTGAACAGCCGATAGTGCAGGCCCCTGAGCAGATAGCAGCGCCGGTAAATCAGCCTCCTCAAGTGCTGAGCCTTAATGCCGATCTAGCCAGTCCCCAGATTGCTGGTGCAGCGGTGACCTTCATCGCGGCAGCATCCGATCCGGAGAACGATCCATTGGAGTTCATGTTCCTGGTTGACGGCCAGGCTCGCACGGATTTCATTAATAATCCCAGCTGGACCTGGATGACAACCGAGCAGGATATCGGCTCCCATTCCATCGAGGTTCGGGCCCGGGACAACAACCACAATCCACAGGGTGACAGCTCTCAGGCGACTCAGTTTGCCATTGAGCCGGTGCCAAACAATCCACCCCAGATGGTCGATCTCTCTGCCGATCAGCCCAGCCCCCAAATAGCTGGCGCAGCAGTGACATTCACTGCAGCGGCATCCGATCCAGAGAACGATCCATTGGAGTTCATGTTCCTGGTTGATGGCCAGGCTCGCACGGATTTCATTAATAATCCCAGCTGGACCTGGACGACAACCGAGCAGGATAT
>NZ_DAKC01000103.1:14227-14457 GCF_002496465.1 Methanosaeta sp. UBA356
GATCTGGTTGCCGATCTAGCCAGTCCCCAGATAGCCGGGACAGCAGTGACATTCACCGCAGCCGCATCCGATCCGGAGAACGATCCATTGGAGTTCATGTTCCTGGTTGACGGCCAGGCTCGCACGGATTTCATTAATAATCCCAGCTGGACTTGGACGACAACCGAGCAGGATATTGGCTCCCATACCATCGAGGTTAGGGCGAGAGACAACAACCACAACCCTGAGGG
>NZ_DAKC01000103.1:14759-14936 GCF_002496465.1 Methanosaeta sp. UBA356
TTCACTGCGGCGGCATCCGATCCAGAGAACGATCCATTGGAGTTCATGTTCCTCTTGGATGGCGCGGCTCAGACCGAGTTCGCCTCCAGCCCGAGCTGGACCTGGACAACCACTGTTGAGAATATCGGCCCCCATACCATCGAGGTTAGGGCCCGAGACAACAACCACAATCCAGAA
>NZ_DAKC01000083.1:0-9817 GCF_002496465.1 Methanosaeta sp. UBA356
TCATCGCTGATCAGGTCATTAGACCGGCAGCAGCAATTCCTCGACCGTTCCATTCAGACAGGCTCACTTTTCGAGAGGGCCTTATAAGATCATGATGACGTTTTTCCCTCTGTGGCAAAGAACCATCCGGTAGAAGACGATTATGCCCAGGGACATGGTATCAAGTCTCTTTGAAGGCATATTCATAGATAGCGCCAAAATTGTGAACATGTTATATGCAGAACAGATATATGCAGACCAAAAGTATAAATATAATTAGGCATTAGTATGAATGGAATCTCATGATTCAGGGGGTAAGACAATAATGATAAAGAGGTTTGCATTGCCTTTCGTTCTGGCAGTTCTTATAATTCCCTCATTTGCTCAGGGGGGTGCTGGATACGGCGCAATAGATATTCTGGGAAAGTATGGTGGAATACTTGAATTGGAAGCTTCTGCCTTTGTATTTCCAGAATATACAGATGTCAATATAGATACTCTGAAAATTGGAAACGATCGGGCTTTAGCCATTGGTCCCGGTATAGATCCTATTGCTACAAACAATCTGCTGATCAAGAAGAATCAGAATTCAGGAGACTGCAATTGCTGCTCTGAGGACAGCCCGACAAATGCCAATGTGTCACCCAGCTGTCTGGATTGCTGCAATAAGGTCAATATCGATCAGATCGGCGCTGGCAACAGGGATGCTATAGCATTGGGGCTGTCTGAGGCAACCAATAACGTCAAGATCGTTGCCAATCAGCAGTGATAGTAAAATCCAGTAGCTTGATCCCGTAAAGGCATTATTGGGCCCGCCCACTTCCTTTTTGGGGGCTGAAAGCAACTTTTTTTGCATAGCTCTTAAGAAAGCAAAAATTTTCAGCCAAACCACAGAGACGCAGAGGGGCTATAATCTCTGCCGGATCCCACTTCCATAATTGGGCGAAGAACCATATTCTAGCCTATCGCCATAATGATCTGTGAATGAGTTAGGAAATGGCTGGCATGAGTCACCTTAATCTGGCTTGGCATCAGCAGAAGAAACGCCATCAATATCCATAAGGATCTTCTCATAGCGCTCCACAATCCTCTCCACTATGTCCATATCGTAGGGCTGGTGGACAGGAACTTGAATCTCAGCCTCCATCTGGGCAGAGCTGGGCGCTGCTCTCAGCCCCTCCTCCTGAACATCCAAACGGAGATCGCGGGCGATATCCTCGATCATGGGAGTCAGAGGCTTGATCGGCCTTGCCTTCTGCGCCCTTTTGCGAAACCTCTTCAGGAGCCGGTCAACCTCTGCCGCCAGTGGCTCCACATCGCCCGATTCTGCTGCCCGGACTATCTGCTCTGCGCTCTCTTTAAGCTGGGAGAGGGTGCGAACACCTGCCTCTATGAGATCTCCGCAGTAGTGTTCTCTCACCCGCTCCAGGTAGCCGGGAGCAATTATCAGAAGGTCGATCTCCTCGAGCCGGGATAGGTCCTCTTCTCCTGGGTTGTATGGATTGACCACCAGATAGTCCAGGCCCAGGCGCAGGGCGAGGGTCCTGTACATGGGACTGACCCCTACCAGCTTTTTGTTCTGCAGAAGAGCCTTTCTCACCGCCTCGGGATTGGAGGAGGTGATGCCGAAGTAGTCGGCAAATCCGGGAGTGGTGGTGAGAAGCTTGGTCCGGCTGTGCTTGACCGCATTGATCAGGCCTCTTTTCTCCAGTTCCTTCACGTGCTCATAGCTCTTGTTCCCCCTGATCTGCACCAGCTCGCTCTGCTTGATGGGCTGCTTATAGGCGATGATGGCCAGGGTCCTGATCAGGGGCGCCTCGATCTCCTTGGGAGCGAAGGAGAGAACCCGTCCCGCCAGCATGGAGCGGACCTGCATGGAATAGCCATCTCCTATGCTCTTGATCTCTATTCCCGAGCTGCGACTGGCATACTCCTGGGCTAGGTCGCGGGCAGCCTCCTCGGCCATCTGGAGGGAGAGGCCGGAGATATCCGCCAATTCTCGGGGACTGAGCGTCCTGCCTGCAGCAAAAAGAGCGGCTTCGATAACTGCTTTAGCGCTGGAATCCGTCATCAGATCGACCAATAGAGACTCTTTTTCCGGAAAGGATTTAAGCTTGCCCTAGGGATGTCGGTGTCAGAGAAGAGGCTTTGGCGACGCCCGGGCCACTGATCCGCTCAGGGATGTCTTTTCACAAATAGGTCCCCGAATATCTCCTCTTGCTCCAGCCACACCTGCTTTCTCTGGGCCATGAAGAGTAGTGAGACGTAGTTGGTCACCCCGTCCTCATTCAGTCCATCTCTGCTGTTAATATCCTGGAAGGTGATGGTCTTCTTCTCCATGAACATATCATCCAAAATGGGTCCCAAGAACCTGATCCTCTCCTCGATCCCTTCATCGTGTGAGAGGTCCAGTGCCTTCTCCTCAGTGGAGGGCCAGCGGTCTCTCATGGCCTTTCTCCGGCCGACCATCTCCGCCTTCTTCAGCTCCGAGATCAGCTCTTCTAAGGTTACCGGCCTCTTGGTGCGCCTTCTCACCGGCGGGCGAGGTAGGGTGCTCTCCCTCTCCTCTTCCCAGACCTCCTCCCCCACCTCCTCCAATTCAGGCTCTGGCTCCTCATCTGCCACCTCCTTTTGCCCTTCCATGGAGTCGGACTTCATCCTCAGGAGAATGCTGGCATAAAGGAGTGTCCTGGCCGGTATTCGCAGGTCTCTCTTCTCCAGGGAGTCGATGTACTGCAAAAACTTCTCTGTGGTCCTGGCAATATCAATATCCCAGGGATCGATATCCCCTCTGCGAGCAAGCTCCACCAGAACCTCCGCCGGCTCGCCGAACTCGAAATCGTGGGGATTCTTCCCCAAATCCGGGATGAATGGATCTTCGGACAAGTCCTACCTCAGCTGGTGCATATTCCGGTCACCGTGGTGATGTTATTCTCCTGCATGGTCACACCCAGAGTGAACTTCGACTGCAGTATCATCGGCTTTCTCAGGGACACCACAATGAACTGGGCCTGGGCAGAGATCTTCTTGATCAGCTTTGCCACCCTCTCCACATTGGCTCCATCCAGGAACATGTCGATCTCGTCCATAGCGTAGAAGGGCGCAGGCCGGAACATCTGAATGGAGAAGATGAAGGAGAGGGCGGTCAGGCTCTTCTCCCCTCCGGACATGGCCTCCAGGCGGTGGAAGGGCTTTCCCGCCGGCCGGGCCTTGATGGTCATCCCCCCGCTCAAGGGATCCTCCGGGTTCTCCAGGATCAGGTCGCCTTCTCCCCGGGATAGCTCCTGGAATATGTTCTTGAAGTTCTTGTTGATCTCATTGAAGCTGGATAAGAATGCCTCCTTTTTCATCTGGTCATACCTCTCCAGCTTATCGATGATAGCTTCCCTCTCCTCCCTTAGAGTGGTCCTCCTCAGAGCCAGGAAGTCATAACGGGTCAACACATGATCGTACTCGTCGATGGCCAGCATGTTCACCGGCTCCAGGTCTCTCATGAATTGGGTCAGGGCCCGGATCTTCTCAGCCACGGTATTGCTATCCGGCGGCTCCTGGGTCGAGTCTACGCCGCTCTGTTCGATCTCTCTTCGCAGTCCCTCCACCCTCATCTGGATGACATCCCTGGCGGAGAGGCTGGCATCCAGACGAGCTTGAATCCGGTCCATCTCCCGTTCCATCCTGTCGATAGCCCGCTGCATGGTGATGGTCTTCTCAAGAAGCTCTACGCGCACTCCTTTGAGGCCGTGCAGCTCCACTTCGATCTCCGCCTCCCTGGACTTCATCCCATCCAGTTCCAAATTTAGGCTCTGGATCATGGTCATGGCAGCCTCCTTCTGCTCTGCTGCCTCTGCCTTCTCCGATTCCAGTAGCTCCTTTTTGGATGAGATCTCCTTTTGCTTCTCGATTATGCCCTCTTCCCGGATCTTGTCCTTGAGGATCTCGGCATCGATCTCGGCTATCCGGTCCTGCAGCCTTCTAATCTCCGATTTGGCCGCGTCTGCCTTGCGATTCAGCTCGGGGATCGCTGAGCCTGAAAGGTCGGCCTCTATCCGGCCTATCGTCTCATTCATGGATGCCAGGGTCGCCTCAGACTCCCGGATCTCCCCCTCCAGAGCGTCCAGCCTTCCCTTATAGCTGAGAAACTCGCTCTCCATCTGCACGAGCCGCTCGCGCTTCTCAGAGATGCTCTTCTCCAGCCGGGGCTTTGACCCCGCCATCTCGTCCGCCTGGAAGGTCTTCTTGGAGATGGACCGGTTCAGCTCCTCCACCTCTCGGGTTATGTGGGAGATCTGCTCCTCCATCCGGTCCAATCTCTCCAGAAGTTTCCCGCGCTCGGCATCGGCGTTGGCAATCCTCTCCGATAGCTCCAGGAGCTTCTTTCCCTCCTCTGCCGCGAACTTCATCCTGGTCCTATAGTGGCCTCCGGTCATCGCTCCGGACCTCTCCACCAGATCCCCTTCTAAAGTGACCATCCGGTAGCGGCCCATGAGAGCTCGGGCGTGGTTTAAACTCTCTACCACTAAAGTATCACGAAATACATACCAGAAAGCCCCCTGAAACTTGGGATCAAAGTCGATCAGCCTGAAGGCATAGTCAACTATCCCCTCGTAGTTGGGCTTGACCGAAGGGCTGCCCCGGTCCAGCTTATTCAAGGGGAGAAACGTGGCCCTGCCGATCTGGGACCTCTTCAGATATTCAATGGCCCGGGCGGCATCCTCGTCCGTGGCGGCGACAATGCTCTGCATACGCGCTCCTGCAGCCACTTCCAAAGCGACAGAAAAGCGCGACTGAACGTTCCCCAGTTCCGCTACGGTGCCATAAAGGCCGGGGAGCATACCATTCTTGAGAGCAGTGCGGATGGCGTCCACCGCCCGGCTGAATCCGCCTTTGTCCTCTGCCGCCTTAATCCGGCTGTCGGTGCGGGCGAACTCGCTCTGCAGCTTATTCATCTCCCTCTCTGCCTCGGCGATCTCCCGGCGCAGCCTGAGTCTTGCGCTCTCCAGGTCATCCCGATCCTTCTCCAGCTCCATCGCTCGGCTGTTGAGCCCGGCCAGCTCCTCTTTCAGTTGTTCGGCCTCATGATCGCTGCCGGCCAGGGCATCCATGGCCTCCTTGATGGCGCCGGAGAGCTCCTCTCTTTCCAGGCCCCCCCTTCTCGTGGCATCCAGCAGACGGTCCCGCTCTCGCAGCAGATCTCCAAGCCTTGCTTTGGCCTCCTCCCGGGCCCCCCTCGCTCTCTCAAGCTCCTCTCTGAGAGCGGAGAACTGGGCGTCCTCACGGGTTAAGCTCTCTTCAACCTCCTGGAGGAGATCGTTTTGATCTTCAAGCTCTCCTTCTAAGCTGGCCTTGCGAATGCTTGCGTCTCTGATCTTCTCCGCCAGAACCTCCTCCTCCCCAGAGAGGTTACCCAGCTGAATGAAGCTCGCATTCTGCTGACGATCCAGATCATTCAGGGCCTTCTCCGCCATCTGTATCTTGCTGGTCTCGCGGGCTAGTTCCCCTTTCAGCTCCTCTATCCTCCGCTTGACCTCGATCTGCTCGTCCTCTCCCTTATGGGTTATCTCCTGACCGAGGTTCTGCAGCTTCTCCTCCTGGACGGCAAGCTCGGAGCGATCCTCATCTGCCCGCAGCTTGATCTCATCATTCTTGCCCTGGAGGGAGGATATCTCCTGGTTCAGGCTCTCCAGCTCTCCAGATGCCTCTTTGAGCCTGGCCAATAGGAGGAAGGCCTCCTGCCTTTTCAGCTCGTCCTTGTGCGCCTGGTAGGAATGAGCCTTATCCCGCTCCGCCCGCAATCGGTCCAGCTGGCCGCCTACCTCCTCCAGAATGACGTCAACCCGTTCGACGCGCTCTCGCACCACATCCAGCTCTTCCAGCGCCTTCTTCTTCTTCTCATCGAACTCTGCGACGCCAGCGATCTCGTCTATGATCTTCCTCCGCTCAACAGCCGTCATCTCAATGATGCGGGTCACATCCCCCTGCATGACGATATTGTAGCTTTCTGGGGTTATGCCCGCCTTGGCCAGCAGGTCCAAAAGCTCTGCCTGGCCACAGGACTTGCCATTAAAGGAATAAGAAGAGGCATATTTGTCGCGGTTTATCTTGATCTTTCTTGAGACCTCGATCGTATCCTGATCCAGTGGAAAATGGCGGCTGGTGTTGTCCAGCCTGACTATTACCTGGGCAAAATCCGGATTCTTCCCGTTATCCCCCCGGTAGATGAGATCGGGCAGCCTTTCCGCCCTCATGGCCCGCGAACTGGAAAGGCAGAGGGCGAAGAGGAGAGCATCGACTATATTGGATTTACCGCTTCCATTCGGCCCCGTCACCGTTACAAAATCGTTCTTCAGAGGAACCCTGATGCTCTTGCCGAATGACTTGAAGTTCTTGAGCTCAACCTCTTTGATGTACAAAGGTTACCTCCGCCCAAATTCTGCAATGCTGGCCCTTTCGATACTCCTCAACATTAGAATCACGTCCCTCGGCTTTAATCCCGCTCTTTTTTCTTAAGGCAGTTGAGGCTTTCGCTTATGATTTCTGCTCTAACTTAATCATGTATTCGAGGATGTATATATCACTTTCCCATATTTAAGCATTTTATCCAGTACGATTATTAAATTATCAAAATCAATATATTTATTTAAGCATAGACAATTTCATCCATCCCAATAATTCTAGTTTTCCCCTCTCATTCCTCTAAAGCCTGTTTTCAGGGTTACCCCAAGGCTTATTTACCATCTGGCAGATCGAAATGGGAATGGACGTACTCGCAGATGTAGGTGGAAGGCCAGGCCTGGACTGCAGGGGATTTTGCAGCTACTGCTACTTTAAAGGGGTAAAAAAGGTGCCACCATTCGGCTGCAAGAACTGCATGCCCTTCAAGAAGGGCTGTGACTACTGCGCCCGCGCCATCATGGAGGGCTATCCAGGCTTCAAGCCCATGAACGACGTCTTGTTCGAGGTGGCTCAGAGGTGCATGGGCAGCATGCCGGACAAGGTCACCATCAGCGGGGGTGGCGACCTGAGCTGCTACCCAGACCTTCTACCACTGGCGAGGATGGTGGGCCAGGGAATAGTGCCCATTAGCCTTGGCTACACCAGCGGAAAGGGATTCCGGGATAAGGACGATGCGGCAAAGCTTATCGATGCCGGAGTGAACGAGGTCTCTTTCACCGTCTTCTCCACCAACCCCGAGCTTCGACGCAAGTATATGGGAGACAAGCATCCTGAGGTCGCCCTGGAAAATTTGAAGACATTCTGCCACAGCTGCGAGGTCTACTGCGCCGCAGTCATAATTCCGGGCGTAAACGACGGTCATGAATTGGAGAAGACCTGCAATGACCTGGAGGAGATGGGAGCACGAGGCCTGATCTTGATGAGGTTTGCCAATCGCCGTGATCAGGGCCTGATCCTGGGAAATGGACCAATTATGCCAGGGATAATCCCTCATACCATCGAGGAGTTCAGAGACCTGGTCACCCATACTGCAGAGATGCACAGCTTCCGGGTAACTGGAACGCCTCTATGGGATCCGGTCACCGGCGCGCCCTTCGCTCTGTCCAGGCATCCAGATATCATATCCCGCCTGCCCCCTCTGAGGAGAGGGGCGAGCATCATCACCAGCCGGGTGGCTGCTCCTTTGCTCACGGGCATCTTCAGTCAGATGGAGGGAGGAGAGAAAGTAAGCATCCTGCCGGTGGAAAAGGACATCGGCTGCCTGATTACCATTGAGGACTTCTCAGGCCTTGATCTTGACCAGGTCATGGGCACGGTCATCATTCCCGGTCGAACCATGGCCCATGAGAAAGAGATCAAGAGCGTCCTGTCAAAAGATGGCAGGGAAAGGATGATAATTCGGGGCCCAGATACTCTCACCGTGGACGGCGAGATGAGCATCTCCATGAACGCCCAGGAAGTCCTAGAGCTGGAGGTCGAGGCATTCGGAGAGCTGATCGAGGCCATCAATGCCATGGGCATTTGAACAAAGCGAGGGGGCAAAAATAGATGAAGAAGATGAGAAAACAGAAGAGGCCTTTTCATGTCATGATCATACCCACCCTAGGCTGTCCCTCCAAGTGCAGCTACTGCTGGAGCTCCGAGGTCGGATCCCCGAGAATGACCATCGAGACAGTAGGGGAGATCGTAGAATGGTTGCGCGATTTTAGGGATGATCCGGTTACATTCACGTTTCACGGTGGAGAGCCGCTGCTTGCCGGTGCGGATTACTACAGAGCTGCCCTTCCCATGCTCAAAAGAGAGCTTGAGCATCTCAGCCCCAACTTCGCCCTGCAGACGAACCTGTGGCTCTTGACCCCAGAGCTGGCGGAGGTCCTGGCAGAGCATGAGATTCCCATTGGCTCGAGCCTTGACGGCCCTCAGGAACTCAATGACCTGCAAAGGTCTAGTGGATACTATGAGAAGACCATGGCCGGATATGAGCTGGCCAAAAAACATGGCCTGCAGGTGCAGTTCATCTGCACATTCACCTCTTATTCAGTGCAGTTCAAAGAGGAGATATTCAACTTCTTTCGGGAAAACGGCCTGGTCCTCAAGCTCCACCCCGCCCTCCCATCGCTGCGCAGCGACCAGCCAGACCGATGGGCCCTTCCTCCAGAGGAGTATGGCGAGCTGTTGGTCTATCTCCTGGACAAATACCTGGAGAATATGGATCGAATCGAGGTTAGAAACATCAACGATTACGCGAGGTGCGTATTCACCGGAAGGGGTACCGTCTGCACCTTTGTGGACTGCATGGAGAATACCTTTGCCGTGGGCCCAGATGGGAGCATCTATCCATGCTATCGGTTTGTGGGAATGCCCGAATACGTCATGGGAAACGTTCGCGACCGCCCCAGCCAGGCGGATCTGGCCGCCTCCCCCGCAGGAGTGCGCATGCGTCAGTTCAAAGAGTATGTGGATGTGAACTGCAAGGGCTGCAAGCACTTGCGCTACTGCCGGGGGGGCTGCCCTTACAATGCCATAGCTCCGACAGATGGGATCATTATGGGAGTCGATCCTCACTGCATCGCTTATAAGAGGATATTCGATGAGATCTCCGACCGCTTCAATAAGGAGATGATGGGCTCCATGGGGCTGGAGGCTACGGGTCCTGGAAGCAGCGGGAGCAGCCGGCCTGGGATCATGTCATTGATGCAAAAGATGATCGGAAGATGATTTTGAGGTAACCTGAGGGCAATTCGAGCATAAAAGCAGCAGATGCTGCCCAGGGTACCAAAACATTATTGCCCATGAGCGGAAACTGATTAATCGATCATTATGGAGAAGATTCAAGAGGTCAAGGGCCTGGGCGGAATGCTGAACGGTTTTAGGGATTTGGTCAAGGATGACCAGAAGATAATTTTCGTGGGGTCACCTGGTTTTTGTACTCCCTTTGCATTATTCCTGGGCTATCCAGTGCGAGAAAAGGAGATGGCCTTCATTCCCGGCCTTGATAGTGAAAAAGCCAGGAAGCTGGTTGCCACGGAATCGGGGATGGAGTTGGGAGAGAAGTGCAGCTTTGAGGCCGATGCCGTGGTTGTTCTGGGTGGAATGGCCATGCCCAAGATTGGAGTGAAGGCCGAGGAGATGGCAGATTTTCTCGCCAAGATGAAATACAAGAAGCTGATTGGCGTCTGTTTCATGTCGATATTTGAAAAGGCTGGCTGGTGCCAGGCTCTGAAGTTCGATAGCGTCATGAACATAATCATCGAGGGTGATATATCCTGCAGATAGCGACGGGACCATAATTTTATTACATCGGGAGTGCAGAGGGTCACGAATACCCCAACCTTCCGGTTGGGGATGAAGTGAACCCTCGTCCGTTTTTTGCGTTAACTCATAT
>NZ_DAKC01000114.1:0-14061 GCF_002496465.1 Methanosaeta sp. UBA356
TTTAGGCCGGAGTAGTTTACAGAGACCCATTTTGCCATTTGACTATAATATCTTCGATTCGATAAAAGTGGCATCTGCCACTGACCGGCAGACCTTGCCGAAGTAGGGCTCTCTCCTCGAGTTCGCCACCCGCAGCAGTTCCTTGACCCTCTCCGGGTTGCAGCTATCGATCTTGACCAGATTGTCGCTTCTTAGCAAGCAAGGCTTGATCTTACCATCCGAGGTCACCCTCAGCCGAGTGCAATGGGCGCAAAACTCGGTGTTGTCCATCGGCCTGACCACCTCCACCTCTGCTCCATCCAGGAAATACTTCTTCCTTCTGTGCATCTCACGGATTAGGATGGAATCCGCCTGGAAAGCAAGGCTCCTCTCTATCCCCTCAATGTCTCCGGATATTCCCTGGCCTTGAATGTCCAAAAGCTCAATCAACTGCAAGATAAGACCCCTCCGGCGGCAGAAATCGATCATCTCCGGGACCTCCGACTCATTCCTCTTCAAAACCACAAAATTCAGCTTGATGGGCAAGAGATCGGCTTCTCTTGAGGCATCAATCCCCGCCAGCACCCTCTCCAGATCCCCAGGCCTTCCTCCGGTGATCTGGCAATACCTGTTCGGCTGGAGGGAGTCCAAGCTCACATTCACCCTGTCCAGACCAGCCCGGGCTAAAGCCTCAGCCCGCTCGGCAAGCAGGATGCCATTGGTGGTTATGGATATGTCCAGGCTCTGGGGAATCCGGGCAATGATAAGATCGAGATCCTTTCTCAGGAGAGGCTCTCCGCCGGTGAGCTTCACAGATCGCATCCCAAGCTCAGCTGCCGCTTTGGCGATGCTCACCACCATATCTCCTGGAATCTCGCCACCAGGCAGCAGCTCTCCCTCGTGATGGCAGTAGATGCATCTCAAATTGCATCGAGGGGTGAGAGCGATTCGTATGCCTGTGACTTTGCGGCCATAAGAGTCCACCATTTGACCGGCCATTACGGGCAGTTCATTATGTTGCTAGTATTAGAACTCTCTTCTGCAAGGTTTCTTAAGATTTTATATATATTAATATTCTATCTCGCCCAGGCTGCGCTTGAGATAGCTGAGCAGGGTCATGGCTATTATTATGCAGATAGCAAAGCCACTGAGCAGCTCCTCCCAGGGGTGTATGTTCTCGGAGAAGGCATAGATTATCCCCCCGGAGAGAAGGGCCAGGATCAGGGTGGCGATGATGGAGACCAGCATGGACCACATGATGGACCCCACCTCATAGCGCTCGAAGAACGAGGCGGAGAGGACAAAAGCGATCGCCGCCAGGATCAGGGTAATGGACGCAGGCAGGCCAGGCCCGTAGCGGAAGAGCTGGATCAGCCCCAAAGCTAAGGCCATCATCACCACTGCCAGCAGTCCCGAAGCAAGAAAAGCCTTCAGGATGTAGTTGTCAAAGCGATACTCCATCCGGATCATCCTTTATCAGGTGTATATTGAAATAAGCATATGCATATTGCGTTTTGCCTCTTTCAATTCGACCTTTGGATCTCTGCATCAAGCTCCATCATGACCTGCTTATACTCCCGGTTCAGCCTTTCAGCCTTCTCTTCTGCTCCATCCATCACCTGGGAGCGGCCCATCATCTCCAGCTCCCGGCTCAGCTCCGAAAGGCGCATCGCCCCCACATAGGCGCTGCTGGACTTCAGGCTGTGGGCGGCGGTCTGCAGCCCTTTTGCATCACCGTTCTCCACCGCCTTCAGAATTGCTGCAATCTTTTGCGGTGAATGCTCCAGGAAGAGGCCACCCACCTCAGCAATGATATCAGGATCGCCATCATCCTGCAGCTCTCTGAGGCTGGCAAGCACCGATCGATCCAGTGCATTGCCAGAGACTTCATATCCTTCTGTCATTTCAGCCCATCCTTGCAATCTATTAGATGCGTGTTTGCGTATTTCTTACTATTTATTCTTATCTTCTTTCAGAATATTGAATTGTGAATTCCTGGCTGAGAATCAATCCAGCAGCACCATCCCAAAGAGAACAACCCTCTCCGAATAAGACCTGATCACCTGGGGACTGTATCCGGCATTCTCCAGGGTCTTGAACACATCCACCCCGCAACCCTCCATGGAGGGCCTCATCCTGTCCTTATGCCGGCACTTGAGAACGTCCAGGGGATTCATCTTCTCCCCACTCTCTTGCATCTCCTCACCTACACATGTCTCGCATAGGGTGCAGGGTAGGGCATAAAAGCCCAGAGCTTTGTAATAACCCAATAGAAATGCCCTGGTTTCCAACTGGTAGACGGTATCATGCAGATTATTAATGGAGTCCCAGAGGTAATGGTGGATGTGCCTGGGGTCGTTTCCCGGTCCCGGTTCCGCCAGGAACCTGGCCAAAATAGCCGTCTTGTACTCAGATACGACCCTTCTCATCTCCTCTGGAGATGGAGCAAAGGGCGGGCAGCAAAGGTGCTTTCCATAGGCCCGGCAGCCGTATCTGCACTTCAGCCTCACCCAATCCGCCACAACTATAAGATCGGTGGAGATTGGACGGATATCCGGATGGATCGATTGCAGCTCAAAGAGAATGCTGTCCAGATCCTCATCATTCATAAGATCTGCCTCCGTTCTTTATTTGCATTGCCCCTTTCTCTATTCACCTATCCGTTATCCGCGCCCGGCTCAGCCCGTCTTTTGCCGGACCACCAGCACCGGCCTATCCGATCGCCGGGCGACATCGAATGAGGTGCTGCCCAATCTCATCTGCTTGATCCAGCCCTTCCCCTGGGAGCTGAAGATCAGAAGCGAAACATCATGCTTTTTGGCAAGTTCCAGAATCTGATCGGCTGGCTTTCCCTTGAGGATATGGATGGTGACCATTCTTCCCGGCTGCTCCAGATCCTGACGCATCAGATTAAGCTTTTCTGCCGCTCTGCCAAACTCCTCTTCTTTGGATATTACATGGGCCAGAAGGATCTCTTTTGTTCCCTCCAGTTCCCCTGCCAGTACTATGGCATCCTCTGCTGCCGCCGAGAGGTCAGTTGTGACCAGAATCCTGGAGAAGATATCTGGGCAGAACCTCTCCATATTTGCCTCTTTACCTTTTTCCAGCATTTTGTGGCGGATGATTAATAGATCGGTCTCACCCTGGCGCAGCACCTCTGTGGATACGCTTCCGAGCAGTATCCCCTCCAGCATTCCCTTACCTTCTGCTCCCATGATTATCAGGGATACATTCTCCTCCCATGCCGTCTTCTGAATGGCATCGCCCACAGTTCCTCCGTAAACAAAATCCGCATCCTGCCTGGGCTCCGGAGGATTGAGATTTATCCCATCCGCCCCACTCATGGGCTCCACTATCACCTTCAGGATGGGCTTCACCATGAGAGAAACCTCATTTTTGCAGGTAATACTAGCGAGCAGCTTTGCCTCTTCATTGAGCCGAAAAGCCGCCTCGCTTATGATGGCGTCATAGCTCCATCCGCTCTTCTCCAGGAGCTTGGGATTGCTGGCATCCAGGACATTGAGAAGCACTACCTCTCTGGTCCCTGGGATCTCCGTTACATATTCGGCCATCTTGCTGGAGTACCGGGAGAAGTCGGTCGGAATCAGAACTTTTTCAAACATTTTCTCTCACCCCTCGCCTATTCTCTACTCAGAAATTGTTCATGAATCTGTCTTCGTCAAAATATATCAAAATGGCGATATGTCTTGGATCAATCAAACGACGATGGCAAGGGCCATGATGAGGATAAGATCTATTTATACCAATGACGCATTATAATTTGTTAAGATCTATCGGCTCTTTTGGGCTGATATCGAGTGTGGGATTATGTGGAAATACATCTTGCTAATGATAATTGCCATATCTTCAGGCCTGATGAGCCCCGCAGGAGCGGATGGAATCATCATCGTCGATCCGCCACCTGGAGTGGACGTGCGTCTAGACCAGTCTCTGGCCATCAAGTACCATCATGTGGACATCCAGATAAAGGACCAGGTGGCCACCACCCGGGTGGATCAGGTCTTCGTCAATGACAATCCATGGACTGCTGAGGGAACCTACATATTTCCCCTGCCAGAGGGCGCTGCGGTGAGCGATTTTGTGATGTGGGTGGATGGAAAGGCAGTGCACGGCGAGATCCTGGAAGCTGATGAGGCCCGGACAATATATGATGATGTAGTGCGGAGGATGAAAGACCCGGCACTGCTCGAGTATGTGGGCAGAAAGGCCCTCAAGGCCTCAGTGTTTCCCATCCCCCCAGGAGAAGAGCGCAAGATTGAGCTGGAGTATAGCCAGATCCTGCCGGTGGAAAACGGCCTGGTTCATTACATCTATCCCTTGAGCACAGAACGTTTCTCCTCCCGGCCGCTGGAAGATCTGGTCGTCAGGGCCCAGATCGAGTCGCGAGAACCGCTGAAGGCCGTCTATTCCTCTCGCCATGAGGTCTCCATAGATAGGGAGGATGACTACCATGCCCTTCTGGGACTGGAGCAATCGGATGTCCTGCCGGACAGGGACTTCGAGCTCTTCTACACCATCAGCAGCGAGAAGATCGGCCTGAACCTGCTCAGCTTTAAAGAGGAGGGCCAAGACGGTTTCTTCCTCCTCCTGGCAGCACCGGATGTAAAGGTAAACGAAGAGGAGATAGTGGTCAAGGATATAATTCTAGTCCTGGACACCTCGGGCAGCATGCAAGGCGAGAAGATGGACCAGGCCAAGGAGGCTGCCAGATATGTCCTGAATCACCTCAATCCTCTGGATCGGTTTGCTATCGTCTCCTTTGCCACTACCACCAGATCTTTCAGCCCCAGTCTCGAGCCCGCCGCCCAGGCAGATAAGGGAAAGGATTTCTTAGACCGCCTGGAGGCCATGGGATCGACGGATATCAACCGGGCGATGATCGAGGCGGTGGGCCTGGCGGAAGAAGTCCGCCCCACCACCCTCATCTTTCTCACCGATGGCCTGCCCACCGAGGGAGTGACGGTGACAGGAGCAATACTTGACAATGTAGCGCGAGAGGCACCGGATAATGTGCGCATCTTCAGCTTTGGGGTGGGCGACGATGTGGACACCGACCTGCTGGACCAGATCTCTCTGGACCACGGCGGTGCGAGCACCTATGTCCGTCCAGGGGAAGAGATCGATGAGGAGGTCAGCGCCTTCTACCGCAGGGTGAAGATGCCCGTCCTCTCCGACCTCTCCTTAGACTGGGGCGATATCATAGTCGATCAGGTCTATCCCCAGAGGATCCCGGACCTTTTCGCCGGCTCTCAGCTCATCATGCTTGGAAGGTACAGAGAAGGCGGACCGGCGAAAATCACCCTGAAGGGAATGGTCAACCAGGAAGAGAGAAGCTATACCTATGAAGATCTCAGCTTCCGGAAAGAGGGCGGCGACGACTTCATACCCCGTCTGTGGGCCACCCGGGCGGTAGGATACTATCTCACTCAGATCCGGCTTTACGGGGAGAAGCAGGAGTGGATAGACTCCATCGTCTCCCTTAGCACCCGCTACGGCATAATCACTCCTTACACCTCCTTCCTGGTGCAGGAGAAGGACATCTTCAGCACCCAAGGAAGAGAGGAGATAATTTCAGACTTCGAGGAGGAAATGGCGGCGGCGGCAGCTGAGCCTGCATTTGGTGAAGCAGCGGTAGAGAAAGCCGTCTATCAGAAGTCATTGAGCGCCGCACCAGTGGGGGCAGCGGTGCCAGTTAATATGTCCGTCTCTACTGGGATTGATGGAACCAGTAAGATGGTGCGGGTCTCAGAGGTGTTGAAGAATGTGGGCAGCAAGACCTTCCTCTGGAGAAATGACACCTGGATAGACACCACATTTGACCGCTCCATGAAGACGAAGAAGGTGGCATTCCTGGGCGAGGAGTACTTCGATCTGATCTCCCAAGTGCCGGTTCTGGGAAGCTACTTCGCCCTGGGTGAGAGGGTGATAGTGGTACATGAGGGCCAGGCCTATGAGACGGTGGCCGAAGACGACTCGGGTTCTGGTTAGAGCAACAAGAAAAATGAGCGAACCGGAGGGTCGGGAGATATCTGCTCGCCCGGCCCGGATTTTTCATTATTTTCCTTTATATCTCCATCTGCCCCTTTACATAGAGGTCCTCTGCCACCCGGTTCAGCCTATCACCCTTCACCTCTCCGCCGTAGTCGGGCAGAATTACAATATCCTTATCATGGTAGCGATTCCGGATATCCTGGATGTAGGAGGTCTGAGAGGCCATCTTCTCCTGGCAGAATTGGCAGGGGCATTCTCCAATCACATGGTTTATGACAATGGCGGAGACGTTCACTCCATGCGACTGCACCGTCTCAATCAGCCGTCTGCTCTCCTCCACTGCCGCCTTCTCCGGGATGGTCACAACGGTGATGCTCGCGGTCTTGGGATCGGTAAGCGCATTTCTCATGGTCTCAGCCTTCAGCCGCATGGCTCTCACCTCTTTTAGTATGGAATCCCCAAATCCCGATTCAAGCATATTGAGAACCCCAATCCATTTGTTTCTGATCCCCAGCACCTTGGTGACAAATCCGGTGGTTATGGAGGGCAGCTGGAGCAGAGGGAGGACCATGGCCGTGGGCGCAGAGTCTATGACCACCAGATCGTACTTCTTCTGGACGTAGATGTCATTTAGCTTGTCCATGAATATCAGCTCGGAGACGCCAGGCATGCTGGCAAAGTCCTCCGGCTTCACCTCCACCTCGAAGAGGCCGAAAAGCGCAGTGATCATGTTCTTATATCTGCGAAAGAAGCTGCGTGACTCCTCGGCAAGGTCTGGCTCATATGCAAATAGATGCTCTTTGATCTTATTCGGCTGGCTTCCAAGGTCTATATCGAAGATATCAGAGAGAGAATGAGCGGGATCCATGGAGAAGACAAGGGTCTCTAAGCCCTTTTCAGAGGCCCATATGCCTGTCGCTGCAGAACATACGCTCTTTCCCACGCCGCCCTTGCCTGCTACATAAATGAGCTTCATGGCCTGTACTGATCGGGGGTGGATTTAATTGTTTGCTAATAAAAAGGTTTTTCTACTTTCAAGACATTTTAATGAAATTAATTATAAAAGGGGGCGAAAGGATGAGGAAGCAACTAATATTAACTGCAGTGTTCATTCTGTCCATTAGCTGGGCGCAAGGTATCAGCGACGGGAGGACAGCGAGCCTGGATATCGTTGGGAGCAATGTGAATAACACCACTTTCATATCGCTGGATGGCGTTCCGGTTGCGCTGGATATAGTAGGGAGCACCGCCAGTAATATCCAGGTAGGCGCTCTGGCTAAAGATTTACAATCACAGTGCCGCAATTGCTATGAATGCGGCGCATGCGGTGAGCCGAAGATCTACACCACGCCATGGGACGACTTCAGAAGGCCTTTATGCTATCCTTGGAGTTCTTATATTCCCACCCGCTACAATAAGCCCATGATCAACTGGAATACGGGAACCATGGATCAAGAGCCAGTCTCTCTGGGCCAGGGAAATGGCGTCTCTGGCTGATGGCAAAGAAAGATGGAAAAAAGCCTCTCTGGCTGGCAGGCGGTTAGAGGTCTCTTCCGCCAGCCGAAAAGCTTTTCTACTTTCAGTATATATAAAACATCCATTAAATATTATGTCCAATGGAGGGGAATGAGTTGAGGTATTCTATACTGGCAGCAATGCTGATTCTGATGGCATCAAGCGCCATGGCCTTTGGCGGCCCAGGATCAGTGGTCGTGGATATTGTGGGAAGCAATGTGGAGGATACGAAGGTTGTGGCCGATGGCCGTGGAGATATAGACCTGGAAATCATCGGAAGCACAGCGAAAAACACAATAGTTTCCCCATTTAAGGCAACAAGTTATTATCAATCATGCCAGATCTGTCCGCAGTGTCCGACATATCCCACACCCATATATCCAACACCTGAATGTCCCACGTGTCCCAGCCCTAGTGAAGAGCTGTACAAGCAGCTGATGCCCTGGGATTACAAGCATCTGGGTGTTGATGCCTGGTACGGTGCTTTCTGGTATAGGGATGATCCCAATATGCCAAAATGGCCGCAGATTTAAAAAGCCATCAGAGAAAAAGCTGCCTGATAACTATCTTAAGGCAGAGATAACGCAGGCTCAGGATTTGGTGAAGGGCCCGAGGGAAAAGGTCCTGAGCCACTCATTCTAAGATAGCGCAGCTTTTATGAAGCAGACATCGTCCTCCCAGGACGACCTCGCATTCTCGGATAATTCCTGTCAATCCGATAGGTTAAATACCTGCAGCTGAAAACCCTGCAGAAATCCATGCAAGACCGCAAAAGATCATTCTCTCCGGGCACAAGTGAGCTCTTCTGGTGCAGGAAATGCAACCTTCCTCTTCTATCGGAAGACTGTTCCCTCTGCCATCGTTCAGGCTTCAGAATCCCCCTATCTCCCCCAGGCGACGTCCGCCTTTGCTCTCGCCGGGGAAAGGACCTGCTCAGAGAGCTATTCCTGCAGAACTGGGGTGCAGCAGATTTCCTGGATGACAGGCTGATCCTGCTCAACAAGATCGCCGGAATGGACCGGAGGGATCAGGTGATACTTGAGGGCCGACATATTGCCACCCTCTGGTTTGATATCACTCTAGATCAGCACAGGCTGGACCTGGAGATCGCTGGCGCTGCACTGCTTAAAGAAAGGGCGAAGAAGAACCTGGTTGTCTGTCATGACACCATATTGAAGGGCCACATAAAAGGCAAGTGGCTGGCCAGGGATCAGATCGTAAGCCTGCCCCCATCTTTAGAAGAAGGAGATAGCCTCGTCTTGAGGATCGGGAAGTTCTCCGGCGTGGGAACCGTGCGCAGGAAAGATGAGGCCCAGGCAATCAGGATCAAGGATGTAACTCAGAGGGACTTCGTCCTGAGCGACAGACCAACCACATTGAAGGATACCATCCAGGCCAATGCGGAGCACCTGAAGCGCCTGGAGAGGGAAGCAATGGCCGAGATAAGGGAATATCTCTCCCGGACCAGGCTTCCAGTGAACATATCGTTCAGCGGGGGGAAAGACAGCCTGGCCTCGCTCATTCTGGCCAGAAAGCTGATGCCCAGAATTGATGTCCTCTTTATCAATACGGGCTTGGAGTTTCCCGAGACCGTGGAGTATGTGCAAAAGCTCTGCTCAAACAATAAGCTCAGGCTGCATGAGATCAGAGGGGATAGCGACTTTTTCAAGCAGGCTGAGAGCTTCGGCCCTCCTGCCAAAGACTATCGCTGGTGCTGCAAAACCAATAAGCTTGGACCGATGACCTCCTTTTTGGCCGGGCAATATCCCAGAGGGTGCGTGACCATTGAGGGACGCAGAGTCTACGAGTCCTTCAATCGCTCCTCCATAAAGGCAGTGGAGAGGAACCCCTATGTTCCCGGCCAGACCATGCTCTCACCCATCCGCAACTGGAGAGCCCTGGAGGTCATGCTCTACATCCACTGGAATGGTGAGGTGCCCAACCCTCTTTATGATGAGGACTATGAACGAATAGGCTGCTGGCTCTGCCCGGCATCTCTGCAGTCTGAATTCTCCCGCCTAAAAGAGAGCCACCCCAATCTCTACAGCCGCTGGAACTCCTTCCTCCATGATTGGAGAGGAAAGAACGATCTTGATGAGAGATATGTCGATTGGGGATTTTGGCGTTGGCGAAGGCATCCTCCCAAGATCACCGAGATGGCCGACTCTTATGGTATCGGTCTAACTTCTCAGGGCAGCATGAAAAAGGAGATCTCCCTTCAGGCGGTGAGGGGCAGATCCCCATGTGGCCTGGAGTATTCCATTGAGGCCATCTTGAACTCACCCCAGAATCATCCTTTCTCCAGTGTGGCCAATGCTCTGGGTATGCTGGGTGAGGCGAAGTATGAGGAGGATATGGGAGCCGCATTGCTGAAGACTGATAAAGGAAGGGCAACGGTCTTTGCTAACGGCCATATCATGATCATCGCCGGAAGAGAGGAGGCGGAAGAGCTTCTGCAGAAGGTGGTGGAAGTCATACTTCGGGCGCAGATGTGCACTAAATGCGGAATCTGCATTAGAAACTGCAGCAGAGGGGCGATCACCCTGGAAGATACCATTGTTGTAAATCAGGAGAGGTGCAATCATTGCGGGAAATGCGACCGGGGATGCATAGCAATAGATGAGGCGAAGAAGATCTGGAAAGGCTTGGGTGCCAGCTGAGGCTGGGCGCAGGTGCGGAGCAATCGAGATCTCGATGAAAGGGTTGCCGGGCCAAGCGCATGCTGAGAGGAAAGATCTGCGAAAAGGCTGCCAGGTCTATATCTTCATGGGCTTCTTCTGCCAGTAGATTTAAATATTCGATTAATAGCAAGAATACCACACTGAGGAATCAGAATGGTATCCGGAACAGTAAAATTCTTCAATAGAACCAAGAGATTTGGATTCATTGCAGGCGACGACGGTAAGGATTATTTCGTTCATGCAACCGGCCTCATGCCGGATGTCACCATAACTGAGGGTGACAAGGTCAGCTTCGAGGTAGTTGAAGGCGAGAAAGGCCCCAAGGCAGACAGAGTCACAAAAGAGTAATCCAAAATTATCGCGCACATCTCATAAAAGCACATTTTCTCATGGGCTGGGAAACCGGCCCAGATTTCCCCTTTCTCTGATTTATGATTTGCATAGAGCATAGCCTATTTGATCTCCGCCCTCCTGGATGGAGCTCGATATGCTTGATCGTCACATTGAAAGGATAGCTTCAGAGCTATCGCTCGACCGGAGGGCGGTCGGGGCTGTTTCGGATCTTCTTGATAGCGGCGCGACCCTGCCGTTCATCGCCCGGTACCGGAAAGAGGCCACGGGAGATCTGGATGAGGTAGCCATAGGCAAGATCCGCGACAGCCTCAACCGATCCAGACTGATGGATGAAAGGAGAATAGCAATCATTCGCTCTTTGGCCAGACAGAATCAGCTGACCGCCGAGATCGAGGAGAAGCTATCGAAGGCTGTAAGCTTGGCGGAGCTGGAGGACATCTATCTTCCCTTCCGGCCCAAGAGACGAACCCGGGCTATGGTGGCCAAAGAGCGCGGCCTGGAGACCCTGGCCCGGATCATCCTCGCTCAGGATGAGAGAGAACGCGATCCTGAAGAGGAGGCTGCCCTCTATATCGATCCCGAAAAGGGCGTATCATCGGTCTATGAGGCTATCCAGGGGGCTATGGACATAATAGCCGAATGTATCAGCGAGGATATTAGGGCCCGATCTGAATTGAGATCCCTCTTCTGGTCCGCGGGCGTCCTCGAGAGCCGGGCGAAGGCCGGGAATGCTCATCCGGAGGAGGGCAAGTTCAGGGACTATCTGGAGCTTTCCGAGCCCATTGCCCGCATGAGTTCCCACCGTCTGCTGGCCGCCCTCCGAGGGGCCAAGAGGGGGGTGTTCAGCTTGCGCCTGGCGGTGAACGAAGATGACGCCCTGGCGGTCTTGGAGGAGATATTCATTAAGGGGGACGGCCCGGCATCCGGCATGGTCATGGCTGCCGCCCAGGACTCTTTTCGCAGGCTTCTTGCCCAGTCCCTTGAGACGGAGACGATATCTATAGCCCGTCAGCGGGCGGAGGAGAAGGCGATAGAGATCTTTGCCGATAACCTCCGCCAGCTTCTCTTAGAGCCACCCCTGGGCAGAAGATGCGTCCTGGCGGTAGATCCGGGTTTTCGCACCGGCTGCAAGCTGGTGGTTCTCGACCCACTGGGCCGGCTGATCAAGAGCGATGTGATATACCCTCATGAGCCTCATAATAAGACCCGAGAGGCGGGATCAAAGGTGGCCAGGATCTGCCAGGAAAATGATGTGGAGGTGATCGCAGTGGGCAATGGCACTGCTGGTAGGGAGACGGAATCATTTCTGCGCAGGCTCAATCTGCCTCGAAGCATATCGATAGTTCCTGTCAATGAGTCGGGAGCCTCAGTCTATTCCACCTCTGCAAGAGCGCGGAGCGAGTTTCCAGATCAGGATGCCACGGTGCGTGGTGCTGTCTCCATAGGCAGGCGACTGCAGGATCCTCTGGCAGAGCTGGTCAAGATCGAGCCCCAGGCTATTGGTGTCGGCCAGTACCAGCATGACGTGGACCCATCAAGCCTTGGCCGCTCTTTAGACGATGTGGTTGCGGCCTGCGTGAATCAGGTGGGCGTGGATGTCAATGCCGCGAGCATTGAGCTTTTGGCCCGGGTCTCCGGCCTGGGGCCGAAGCTGGCAGAGGCAGTGGTGAGATACAGAAATGAGCACGGACCATTCCGCTCCCGCCGGGATCTGCTGGCGGTCCCCCGCCTGGGGCCGAAGGCCTTCGAGCAGGCGGCGGGATTTCTGCGCATTCACGATGGGGACAATCCGCTGGATCGCACGGCCGTGCATCCCGAGAGATATCCGATTGTGGAGAGAATGGCAAAGGATCTCGGGGTCTCTATCAGCGAGCTGGTGGAGAACGAGAGGCTTTTGTCGGGACTGAGTCTGGAGGACTACATGAACCAGGAGGAGGGCGTCGGCCTCTGCACCCTTCAGGACATATTAAATGAGCTCTTCCGGCCGGGGAGAGATCCGCGCCGGGAGTACGAGGCCTTCAGCTTTGCCCCGGGCATAAACGAGATCGGCGACCTGCTGGTGGGAATGAGCGTTCCCGGCATTGTGACCAATGTCACATCCTTTGGAGCTTTCGTGGATGTGGGTGTGCATCAGGATGGCCTGGTGCACAAAAGCGAGCTTGCCAAAAGTTATGTCCCGGTGCCGGGGGACGTGGTGAGGGTTCGGCAGAAGGTCATGGTGAAGGTACTGGATGTGGACCTGGAGAGAAAGAGGATATCCCTTTCCATGAAATGATAAATCTGGCAAAAAGGAAGAGGCTCCTCGTTATTTGCATGGGTGAACTGAATCGCAAATTCTCTGCGTCTCCATGCCTATGTGGTGAACCGCTATGCTCTGACCCAACCACAGAGTCACAGAGGAACAGAGGCCATATTCTCTGCCTGAACTCACCCCCATAATTCAGCGAAGAGCCAAAGAAGATTCTCCGTATTCTGAGCTCATCAGGCAGCTAATTGGATCTTCTTGACTGCTCCACCTGGGCAGCAAGCTCTTTTGCCTGAGCCACGGGATCTGCGCTCCCATAGACCGACCTTCCCACAATCAGATAGTCCGCTCCCGCCTGCAGAGCCTCTCCGGCTGAGCCACCCTGAGCTCCTACCCCGGGGGAGATGATGAGCTTGTCTCCGATTATCGAGCGGATCATCCTTATCCTCTCCGGGCGGGTGGCGGGGGCTACGACGCCGCTGGCTCCTGACTCCACTGCCAGCCGGGCCATCCTCTCCGCCAGTGGGGCCATGAACTGCTCTGCACCGGGGTGGCTCATCTCCGTGACCACAAACAGGTCGGCGCCAAAGCCTCTGGCGCAATCGGCACAGGCGACCAGGGAGTCCTTTCCAGGAAAGGCCTGGGCGATTATGGCGTCGGCGCCTGCACCCAGCACCGCTTCGCATATCAGGCGGTTGGTATTGGGAGTATCAGCGATCTTCAGGTCGGCGATGACCGGGGAGATGGAGCTGATCTCCTCCACTATCCCCAGGCCGGCATGGAGGATGAGTGGATAGCCGACCTTGATGGCATCGAAGTGATCAACGAGCTGCTCGGTTAGCTCCAGGGCTTTATCCCGGGAGAGCACGTCCAGCGCCAGGATCAAAGAGTTCTTTTTATTCATTTTAATTCATATCCACCCATACAGTCATATTCTCTGGTATTTATTCCTTTCATGCTAATCAAAATTGCACATCCACCTCTACCAGCTTAGCCCCCAGCTTTTTGGCCTCCTTGACCGATTCTTTGTCCTTCATCAGGAAAATGCGCCACTCAGCAGTCTCAATTCGGGCGAGAGAGTTCTTCAGCACCCAGGAATATCTGCTCTTGCGGCTCAATTTCACCACATAACCACGAGAGCTCTCAATTACTTTAACCGAAAATCCCCTTCTCTCCAGGATCTTTGCGACCAGGTTCCTCTCGCCGGGCGTCCTGAGGATGAAACGAAACCCATCCTTGTCATAGTAATCGGCAAGCTCTTGAAAGATCTCCTTA
>NZ_DAKC01000031.1:0-374 GCF_002496465.1 Methanosaeta sp. UBA356
GTTGAAGCAGTTCCCAACAATCCTCCAGAGCTAGTGGATCTGGCTTCAGATCTAGCCAGTCCCCAGATAGCCGGCGCAGCAGTGACCTTCACTGCAGCCGCGTCCGATCCGGAAAATGATACATTGGAGTTCATGTTCCTCTTGGATGACGTGGCTCAGACTGAGTTCACCTCCATCCCGAGCTGGAACTGGACAACAACCGAGCAGGATATTGGCTCCCATACCATCGAGGTCAGGGCTCGGGACAACAACCACAATCCGGAAGGAGATAGCTCCAAGACAGCTGAATTTGTGGTTGAGGCCGTTCCCAACAATCCGCCTGAGGTAGTTGATCTGGCTTCAGATCTAGCCAGCCCCCAGATAGCCGGGACAGC
>NZ_DAKC01000031.1:655-901 GCF_002496465.1 Methanosaeta sp. UBA356
TCCATCCCGAGCTGGACCTGGACGACAACCGAGCAGGAGATCGGCTCCCATACCATCGAGGTCAGGGCTCGGGACAACAACCACAATCCGGAAGGAGATAGCTCCAGGACAGCGGAATTCGTGGTTGAGGCTGCTCCAAACAATCCGCCTGAGGTATTTGATCTGGCTTCAGATCTAGCCAGCCCCCAAATTGCTGGCGCAGCAGTAACATTCACTGCGGCGGCATCCGATCCGGAAAATGATACA
>NZ_DAKC01000031.1:1141-15987 GCF_002496465.1 Methanosaeta sp. UBA356
TCCATCCCGAGCTGGACCTGGACAACAACCGAGCAGGATATTGGCTCCCATACCATCGAGGTCAGGGCTCGGGACAACAACCACAATCCAGAAGGAGATAGCTCCCAGACAGCGGAATTCGTGGTTGAGGCTGCTCCAAACAATCCGCCAGAGCTAATGGATCTGGCCGCTGATCTGGCAAGCCCACAGCTTCTGGGAAGCAGGATCAATTGGACAGCAACGGCCAGCGATGCGGAAAATGATACCATATCCTACCGCTTCCTGGTCAACGATACCCCAGTCACCGACTGGCAGCCCGAGAATCTGTTCGCCTGGACGGCAACAGAAGCCGGAACGGCATTGATCACCGTGCAGGTCAAAGACGATCAGCACGATGGACCCGAAGGCGAGAGCGGAAACAGAAGCGCTGAGTTCGCCATAACAATGCCTCTGGCAGAAGAAGCTGCTCAGGAGGTCGCAGAAGCAGAACCGGTCGAAGAGGCCGCTGCTGAGCCGAATGAATCACCAAGCATCACAGAGCTTTCAGCCGATCTGGGAAGCCCCCAGGTTCTGGGAAGCAGTGTCAACTGGACAGCAGTTGCCAGCGATCCGGAAGATGATCCCATATCTTATCGCTTCCTGGTCAACGAGACTGCAGTCACCGACTGGCAGGCAGAAAACAAGTTCATCTGGACTGCATCTGAGGCCGGATCATTCCTGATCACAGCCCAGGCCAGGGACGATCAGCATGAGGGGCCGGAGGGCGATAGCGGAAACAGAAGCTCCGAGTTCGTCATAGTGCCGCTCGAAGAAGAAGCTCCCTTTGCAGAGGAACCTGCGGAGGAGATCGCTCCCGCTGAGACAAACGTCACTGACCAGGTCAATGTGACAGCTCCCGCCAATGTCACAGATGAAGAGAATGCCACCGCTCAGGCCAATATGACCGCTGAGGCGGAGAATGTGACTGAAGTGGTGGAGATCCCAGAGGATACTCTGGCCCCTCCAGTGACTGAGAACATCACCACTCCCATCGCACCGGAGAACATCACCGAGAACCTGACCGAAGAGGTATCTGAAGAGGATGCAGAGGTCGTAGCTCCTGTTGTGGAGAATCAGACCCCTGTGCTGAACTCTCTGATTCCGGATATCATAAGCCCCCAGAAGCCAGGGGTGACTGTAACCTGGACCGCCAATGCCACTGACGTGGACATGGATCCGTTGCTCTTCCGGTTCTTCCTCAATGGACCGGCAACAAATGGAGCCTGGGAGCCAAAGACAGAATGGATTTCAGATGATACCTGGGCCTGGGTGACATCCTCAATAGATCGGGGAGAGAACCAGGTGAAAGTTCAGGTTAGAGATGGACAACACTCTGGCGAAGACGGCTTTGACTCCGAGTACTCCGGCTACTTCACCCTCGCCGAGCCGAAGATGAACATCTCGGGCCTGGTATATGAGGACAAGAACGGAAATGGTGTGTCTGACAGCGGCGAGGCCTTATCCGGCTGGACGGTACAGATAACCAAACCGGATCAAAGCCAGGTTAGCGTCTTAACCCGAGAGGATGGAACCTATAGTTTCCAGGATCTTGATGCTGGAAGCTACACCATCAGCGAGACTCTGCCCTCTGGCTGGGTGGCAGCAATTCCCGAAGGCGGATCTCATAACGTCGATCTATCCGAAGGAGACGTTGAAGGCCTGGACTTCGTCAACAAGCTCGTCCAGTACACCATCTCCGGCAGGAAGTTCAACGACCTGAACGGCAACGGTGCCTTCGACGGCGAGCCGGGAATGGAGGGCTGGACGATTGAGCTCTCTAGAGACGGCAGTTTGATCAGCACTGCCACCACGGAAAAGGACGGATCCTATAAGTTCGCAGAGCTATCCCCCGGAAGCTACACCGTATCCGAGGTCGAGCAGGCTGGCTGGACCAGGACTGCACCTCCTGAAGGCTCCTACACCGTGGAGCTGACGGATGGGGATGTAGCAGACATAAACTTCGGCAACCACGGCTCCTTTGCCATATCAGGAACCAGCTTCCTGGACAGCAACGGCAACGGCGTCAAGGATGAGGGCGAGCCGGGCAGGGCTGGAGTGGCCATTCAGCTATCCCGCGACGGTAGCGTCATAAATGCCACCACCACGCTTGAAGATGGCTCTTATGCCTTCCGCAATCTGTCTCCTGGAACCTACAGCATAAGCCAGGTCGCTGCAGAGGGCATCAATCAGATAGCACCTGAAGGCCCCTGGACGGTTGAGCTTAAGGATGCCGATGTGGCCGACAAGGATTTCGCCAACAGCGGCGGTCTTTCCATCTCCGGCCAGAAGTACTATGACATCAACGGCAACGGCCTGCAGGACGAGGATGAGCCTGGCATTCCCGGCGGGGAAGTGAGCCTGGTCGAGAACGGCAAGGTAGTGGCCAATACCACCACCGATGAGAACGGACTCTACAGCTTCGAGAACGTCCTGCCTGGGACCTACACCATAAACGATCCCGTCCCGACGGGCATGGTCCTCACCACCTCTTCCACGGTCACAGTGACCATCAAAACGGTAGTGGTGACCAACGTCAACTTCGGAATACGCGGATCTAATTCCATATCCGGAATGAAGTACGAGGATCTGAATAGCGACAGCACCAAGAATCCCGGTGAGAAGGGCCTTTCCGGCTGGGAGATGGTCCTGACCGGGAGCACCTGGTTTGGCAAGCCGCTTCCCACCCTTACCGCCACCACGGACAACAACGGCAACTACAAGTTCGAGAGGCTCCTTCCCGGCACATACAAGGTTAGCGAGACCTCAAGAACCGGCTGGACGCAGACCGCTCCAGCGGGGGGGAGCCACAGCATAGTCTTCGATGTGAGAACACCTCCCAGAGAGGCAAAGGACAACGACTTTGGGAATAGATTGGCAGCTCAATCCATCTCTGGAGTGAAGTACAACGATATCAACGGCAACGGGGTCAGAGATCCCGGCGAGCCAGGAATGGGCGGCTGGAAGATCAACCTGGAGCCGGCTGGAGGAGGGGTGATAAAGGTTGCAACCACCGAAGCTGACGGCTCTTACAGTTTCACGGATGTTGCCTCTGGAACCTATACCGTTCGGGAGATTCATCAGCCCGGATGGGATCAGAAGGCACCAGCGAGTGGCACTTATACCGTCACCCTGGATTCATCCACTACCAGCGTTTCTGGAAAGGATTTCGGCAACTGGAATCCATTGCCTGCCAATCCATCACTTATCCCGGACAAGAGCAGTCCCCAGAGGTCTGGAACACCGATCATCTGGACGGCCAGGGCAGATGACCTTGATCCTCTCCAGTACAGATTCCTGGTTAGAGGGCCGGGAATCAACCTGGACACCGGCTATAGCAGCAGGAGCGTCTGGACCTGGAACACTCTCGGCTATCCTGCCGGTAAGTATGAGGTTGAGGTCTGGATCAGGGATGGACAGCATTCTGGCCCAGGAGGATACGATGTCAAGAAGACCGTCTCCTTTAGCCTGACCGGCGGCAATCTGCCGCCCAGTGTGCAGGTCCTTTACACCGACCGGCCTGAGCCGCAGTATGCCGGCAGCTGGATCAAGTGGACGGCTATAGCCTCTGATCCAGACAGAGACCCCTTGCAGTACCGGTTCTTCCTGCGCGGTCCTGCCACCCGCGGATTCTGGGTGGATATGACCGGCTGGGGCAAGAGCAACCAGTGGATCTGGAGGACCACTCCTGCAGACGTGGGCTACAGCGAGGTGCTGGTAGCAGTCAGGGACGGCAAGCATGCCGGACCTGCCGGCTCGGATGACTATCAGGTTGGCCGGTTCTTCATCATGAATGTGAACCTGCCTCCGGTGATCACCGGCCTGGGCACGAACCTTCCCAGCGCACAGCCAGTAGGAGCTACCATCAGATGGGCGGCCACCGCCAGCGACCCGGAGGGCAATCCGCTCTTCTTCAGGTACTGGATGAGGGGTCCATCGACCGGCGGACTGTGGCGAATGGTCCGCGACTGGTCCACCGATCCAACCTGGACCTGGCCGACAACGCCGGCTGATGCGGGCACCAGCGAGATCAAGGTGCAGGTGAGGGATGGCCTCCATTCCAGCCCAGCCGGATGGGACGATGATGCTGGTGCGCTGTTCACAGTGCGGCGGCAGAATCTGCCCCCCACTCTGATCTCCCTTGGATCGGACAAACCCAGCTCCCAGAAGGCAGGAACGCCTGTGACCTGGACAGCAATAGCGACTGACCCGGATATGGAGCCACTGCTTTACCGGTTCTGGCTGAAGGGTCCATCCACCGGGAACAGCTGGAAGATAGTGCAGGACTGGTCATATAAGAATCAGTGGACCTGGGCCAGCCTGCCGTCCGATGGCGGAGCCTATACGGTCTATGTCTATGTCCGGGATGGCTGGCATAATCCTGAGACCGGATATGATAGCGCTGTGGGGGCCCCCTTCATCCTGGCCCCCAATCAGCCGCCGGTTCTGACCGCTCTGAAATCCGACCGCCTCAGCCCTCAAGGAGCTGGAACCCCGGTTAAGTGGACCGCTGCGGCAATCGATGCAGATAAAGATCCGATATACTACCGGTTCTGGTTGAAAGGCCCCTCCACCGGCAACGTCTGGCAGATAGCTCAAGACTGGTCCCTGGCGAACCAGTGGACCTGGTCCAGCATGCCAAATGATGGCGGAGCCTATACGGTCTACGTCTACGCCAGAGACGGCTGGCATTACCCTGACACCGGGTACGATAGCGCTCTGGGCTCCTCCTATCAGCTGATCTCCAATCAGCCGCCGGTTCTGACCGCTCTGAAATCCGACCGCCCCAGCCCCCAGGGAGCTGGAACCCCGGTTAAGTGGACGGCAACCGCTAGCGATGCAGATAAAGATCCATTGTATTATCAGTTCTGGCTGAAAGGCCCCTCCACCGGCAATGTTTGGAGGATCGTGCAGAGCTGGTCAGCTAAGAATCAGTGGACCTGGTCCAGTGCTCCCACCGATGCTGGCAACTATAGGGTCTATGTGTATGTCAGAGACGGCAAGCATGCCCCAGCCAATGCTTATGACAGTGCCATGGGCCAGGGCTATATGCTGCAGGATATGGTGAGACGGTAGGAGCCAGCACATCGAATAGAAAGGCAAAGAGACTGCAAATAAGCATAATGCCTGCAGCTTCTGGATCGGAAAGGATGCAAAGGCTGCTGGCTTGAAGCTTTTTGAGGTGGGCAGAGGAGAAATATGCCCACCTCCGATTTTTCTTTCCAAACGTCAGTTAGATTTAAATCCCTTTCATGCAAGCAAGACGGTTCATGATAAAGCATCTCATTTCGGCTGCCGTGCTCCTAATGCTGGCCAGTACCACCCTGGGAACGACTTGGCTTTATACCGATCCTCTATCCTTCCCGATATCGGAATATTATTCAGCCAACGCCGCCTTCAATATCACAGACACTGCCCTCACCAGGATCGCTGGTTTTACCTATTACTCCACCCTGGGCGAGGACTTCTATATGCGTGCCATTCCGGTCAACTATACAAATGTCACCAACTCTATAATGATCACCAGCGCTGGAAAAGGGACCGCATCTTTCCTGGCCTCTCCCACCTTCGACGGCCATGCAGAGAACAATCTGCTGTATGCCAAAGATAAATCCTCATTCCGAGTGGGTGGCCAGGGCTCCTGGACGAATTTGAGCCAATAAGGATACTGGAACGGATCGCTGCCGAAATCGGGCTGGCGGGAGTTGACCCCTCCTGCAGCTCAATTGGTCTTTTCTGTCACCCTTTTCAGAGCCTATCGGCATCTTCCCTGCTATTTACGGAATCCTCTTTTGCTTCCCGGATGGCAACAGCTCCCAAAGTTATTGCCAGGGCGATCAGAGTGAAGGCATACAAAGCGCCATCAATTCCCTGCATATCCGCCGCCAGCCCGGCCATGATAGGGCCCACCACCACTCCGGACATACGGGCAGTATTGAAGATGCCATAGGTCTCCCCCCTCCGAGATGCATTGGTGGTATCGGCGACGAGTGCGGCAGCCGCCGGGCTGCATATGCCCAGGCCCAAACCCAGGCCGGCAAAGAGGATCAGTACCTGGATGAGGTTTGAGACTATGAAGAGAAGCGCAAATGAGATCAGGCCAGCCAGGCTGCCCAGAAATATGAGCCATTTTCTCCTCCCTCGATCTGCCAGGCGGCCGAAGTAAATGTTGGAGATGGCAGTGATTCCTCCATAGACCAGATAGATGAGCCCTATATCGGTGGTGGAGAAGCCCAGAGCCTTGGCGTAGGAAGGGAGAAGGGTGATGTTGAAGCCGCCCACCACCCCTGACCAGAGGATGACCGCGCAGCAGGCGAGAAATGTGATCGCATATCCAGGGGCGATGAGTGGCTCCTCTCTTCTTTGAGGCTGCTCATCAGCCTTCGGGACTATGCCCCTGGATTCGGGTACTTTAAAAGTGACTATGATGATCGATGCTATTCCCAGGAGGGTCCAGAAGTAGAAGGGTGCTTCAAGCCCCATCTGATCATAGAGCGCTCCCCCCATAAATGGACCTAAAGCCAGGGCGGAGTAAAAGGCAGCATTGTAAAAGCCCATGGCGGCTCCTCTGCTGTGAGCACGAGACTGGTCTATGATCAGGGCCATGGCAGTGGGCCAGACGAAGGCGGCACCGACACCCCCCAGAGCTCTTATGAATAGCAGGGTATAGGCGTTCTCGGCATAGATGTACAGAGGTGGGAGGACTGCAAATGTCATCAGTCCTATGAGCATTAGCCTCTTTCTTCCCATCCGGTCGGAGAGGCGGCCTATAGGCACCTGGACTAGCAGCTGCGACGCTCCGTAGATGGATATTATGAACCCGAGCAGGGTGTAAGATGCCCCCAGGTCCATAACATAGCTGGGAAAGAATGGTACGACCAGAGTGAATCCCAGGACGGCGACGAATACCGCCAGATAGAGGGGCCAGAGCGAACCGGAATCCTTGGTTATTTGCATCCTGTCCTAGAACTTCAGCTCCATGCCCAGAATGGTCTGAGTATTGGTCACTCCGTTTATCTCCCTCACATTCATCACTGCCCGGTTGAGGTCGGAGATGCCTTCCACGTCTACTATGGCGATGAAATCCCTCTCACCGTATACGGGAACGACCTCGCAGATCCCTTTGATCTTCTCCAAGCGATCGTGGACTGCTTTCTCTGTCCCTGGCTCTACATTGATCATTATAAAACCCTTCATAGCCTCTCACCTCCCCGTCCAGTTGATGATTCAAAGAGCTTTCCTGCTATTACTCTTTTCTCTCTGCCCCGCCATCCGGCTCGCATTTGGCCTAATCCCCGCTCTGTCCGTCCCTTTCCAGGATCTTTTTCTGCACCATCTCTATCTCATCCTCCAGGCGCTTTAAAGAGAGCTTCTCCCGGGCAAGGTACAGGCAGTTGAGGGCCTCCTCCAGCCTTCCCATAGCGGTTAGAACAACCGCAGTGGACTCGAGGTCTATGGCATCTCCTCCCTTTTCCAGGACGGTATCGTAGGCCTCCAGGGCCTCAGGTAGCCTCTTTTGGTTTCGAAGCAGAAATGCACGGTTTCGCAGAGCATCGAGATTACTCGGATCGAGGGCAATAGATCGGTCGTAGCTCTCCAGAGCCTCATCGATTCGACCCAGGCCATAGAAGGCCACGCCCAGGTTGTTCCAGGCCTCTGGCATATCCGGATTGGAGGCGGTGACAATTTGGAAGTATTCTATGGCTTTCTCAAAATCCATTCTCCGGACGCAATCCATTCCTTTGTGAAGTTGAATCTTTTCTTTGCTGTTCATGGATCATCACATGTAGCCCTGAATGGGGGCAGATTCTCCGGATTTTTCCGTGTTACCCTTCTCGCCAGACCCTGCACCAGGCCTCTTGATTTCCCCAAATTTCTTCTCATAGTCCTTGATATGCTCTTCCAGCCATCTGGCCAGCTCCTTGGCAGCTAGAGGAGATAAGATGATCTCCATCTCGATCTTTCTTTCCATGACGGTGATGTTCTTGTTCCCATCTCTCTGGATCTTGGGCGAATCATTGTAAAAAGCAATTCTGAAGTCATAGGGGCTGTGGCCGCCTATTGCCCCGATGGCATAGATCTGCTTGAACTCGGAGCTGCGCGTGGTCTCTACAGATACTTCCATAGACCGAATTATGGTCTCAAGATTAAAAAAGATGATGATCTCTTTGCTGCGATCTGATCGTCCAACTCATCATCGAAATGTATTTAGACGACCTGGCGTCTTGTTTTCCCGATAATATGATTGGGCTCTTAGGGTTAGAAGACGGTACACGGGTGATAGGTACCGGTTTTGGTGCGCCCGGCGTTGTCGCGGGCGAACTGGTCTTCACAACCATCATGTCCGGTTATGAGGAGGCGCTGACCGATCCCTCTTATCATGGAGAGATGCTGTTGTTCACTTATCCTCTCCAGGGCAATTATGGGGTGAGCGGGGACGATTTTCAGTCGGACGGGATGTGGCCCAGGGCCATGATCTGCAGGGAGCACTGGGACCGTCCGACTCATCACCGCCTGAACAAAACCCTCAATCAGTTCTTGCTGGATGAGGGCCGGCCTGGACTGTGCGAAGTGGACACCAGGATGCTCACCATTAAGGTGAGAGAACAAGGGGTGCTGAAGGCCGCGGTTGCCGTGGGTGAGAAGGACGAGATAATGGATCTGGATGTGGTGGGCCTGGCCCGATCCCAGCCGGACATATCCAGCCAAGACCTCCTGAGGGATGTCACCTGCAAAAAGCCCTACCGGATTGAAGGCCGGGGCAAGAGGATCGCGGTGATCGACCTGGGGATCAAGAGGAGGATATTGAGAAGCCTGTCAGATAGGGATTTTGATCTGATGGTGCTCCCTGCACATAGCACGATTCAGGATATAGAAGCGGCTGGACCTGATGCCCTGTTTCTGTCCAATGGCCCTGGGGACCCGGAGAGAGCGGAGAAGGCCATCCAGGCCGTGCGCCATTTCGCTGGAGAGATGCCCATATTTGGCATATGCCTGGGCCATCAGGTCATATCCCTGGCCCTGGGAGCGGAGACCTTCAAGCTCAAGTTCGGCCATCATGGAGGCAATCAGCCGGTCAAAGACCTGGGGAAGGGGATCGTCTACATCACCTCTCAGAACCATAACTTCGCTGTAGTTCCCTCCTCCCTGGAGGGGACAGGGCTGGAGGTCACCCAGCTTAATGCCAGCGACGGTACGGTGGAGGGGATCCAGAGTAAGAGCCTGGATGTCATCGCGGTGCAGTATCACCCTGAGGCCTATCCTGGGCCTCATTGCACCACCGATCACTTCTTCAGCTCAGTGGTGGGGGTCATGGATAACAAGAAGGGCAAGCATGGCAAGGATGACAAAAATGGCAAAAATGACCGGGCTGTGCCGGGGAGGGGATAGAGGATGCCCAAAAGAGCGGATATACATAAGGTCCTTCTCATAGGCTCGGGACCCATTCAGATCGGCCAGGCGGCGGAGTTTGATTTCTCCGGGTCTCAGGCCTGCAAGTCCCTGCGCGAGGAGGGGATTGAAGTGGTCCTGGTCAACTCCAATCCGGCCACCATCATGACCGATCCGGACACCGCGGACAAGGTCTATATCGAGCCTCTGGAGCCGGATATCGTCGCCAAGATCATTGAGAAGGAGAGGCCGGATGGAATCATCGCCGGCATCGGCGGCCAGACCGGACTGAACATCACCTCCGAGCTGGCAGAGATGGGAATTCTAGAGAAGTACAATGTGGAGGTGCTTGGGACCTCAGTCAAATCCATTCAGGAGGCTGAGGACCGGGACCTGTTCAAGCAGGCCATGCAGAAGGTGGGCGAGCCGGTGCCAGAGAGCCGGGCGGTCAACACTTTGGATGAGGCTCTGGAGGTTATGGAGGAGCTTGGTCTGCCCCTGGTGGTCAGGCCCGCATATACATTGGGCGGTTCGGGAGGAGGCATAGCCAAGACCCGGGAGGAGCTCTTGCAGATCTGCGACCTGGGGCTGAAAAGGTCCAGGATCAGCCAGGTGCTCCTCGAAGAGAGCGTGGGGGGCTGGACGGAGCTGGAGTATGAGGTGATGAGGGATAGCAATGATACCTGCATCACCATCTGCAATATGGAGAACATGGACCCCATGGGGATTCACACCGGCGAGTCGATAGTGGTGACCCCCATCCAGACCCTCACCGACCATGAGATTCAGATGCTCAGGAGCGCGGCCATCAATATCATCCGGGCTCTGAAGATCGAGGGGGGCTGCAACATCCAGTTCGCGGTCAAGGATGGCGAGTACCGGGTGATCGAGGTCAACCCCCGTGTATCCCGCTCCAGCGCCCTGGCCTCCAAAGCCACCGGCTATCCTATTGCCCGGGTGACGGCCAAGATCGCCATTGGCATGACACTGGATGAGATCAGAAACGATGTAACCCGGGAGACGCCGGCATCCTTTGAGCCGATGGTGGATTATGTGGTGGCTAAGATCCCCCGCTGGCCGTTTGACAAGTTCGTCCGGGCGGACAAGACCCTTACCACCGCCATGAAGTCCACCGGCGAGGTGATGGCCATCGGCAGGAGCTATGAGGAGGCGCTCTTGAAGGCCGTACGGTCTTTGGATATCGACAAGGATTTCGGATACAAGGGAAAGTATGCCACCTGGACGGACGAGGAGCTGCGGGATCTGCTAGTGAATCCCACAGACGACCGACTGTTTGCCATCTATGAGGCTCTGAAGAGGGGGACGAGTCCCGAGGAGATATCGGATATCACCGGCATTGGGCCCTACTTCATCTACCGGATTGTAAATATCGTCCGGATGGAGGAGGAGATAAGGCAGGCTAAGGGAACAAACGAAAATTCCGTTATGGATGCGGATACCCTGCGCCGGGCGAAGAGGACGGGCTTTACCGATGAGCAGATCGGATCGATGGTGGGACGAAGCCGGGAGGAGATAGCTGACCTGCGCCGCTCCCTGAAGATCATTCCCACCTTCAAGATGGTGGATACCTGCGCTGCGGAGTTCGAGGCCACCACTCCATATTACTACTCCTCCTACGATACCCAGTGCGAGCTTGTGCCCTCCGGCCGGAAGAAGGTCCTCATCCTGGGCTCGGGCCCTATCCGGATCGGCCAGGGGATAGAGTTCGACTACTGCACCGTTCATGCGGTCATGGCCCTGCGAGAGCAGGGGATAGAGGCCCATATTATCAATAACAATCCGGAGACCGTCTCCACCGATTATGATACCTCGGACAAGCTGTTCTTCGAGCCGGTCACCCTGGAGGATGTGATGAACATCATTGAGAAAGAGGAGCCCCACGGCCTGATGGTGCAGTTCGGCGGCCAGACGGCCATCAACCTGGCTCTTTCTCTGGAAAAGGAGATCGCTCGCCTGGGGCTGAAGACGAGAATTTTAGGCACCTCGCCTGACAGCATCGACCTGGCTGAGGACCGGGAGAGGTTCAATGCCCTCATGACCAGGCTGAACATCCCCCAGCCCAATGCGGGCATCGCCTTCTCACCGGCTGAGGCGCGGGAGGTGGCGGCAAAGATAGGCTATCCTGTCCTGGTCCGGCCCAGCTACGTTTTAGGGGGCCGGGCGATGGAGATCGTCTATGATGAGAAGGGACTGGACGTGTACATGCAGGAGGCGGTGCGGGTCTCGAGGGAGCATCCGGTCTTGATCGACGACTTCCTGCAGGATGCGGTGGAGATAGATGTGGATGCCGTCTGCGACGGAAAGGATGTGCTCATCGGCGCCATCATGGAGCATATCGAGGAGGCGGGAATCCACTCAGGCGACAGCGCCTGCATGATACCGCCCCAGACTTTGCCCGGCGTCGTCTTAGAGGTGGTGCGGGATTATGTGCGCAAAATTGCCCTGGGCCTGGGTGTGATCGGTATCGTCAACCTGCAGATGGCTTACAAGGACGGCACAGTTTATGTCCTGGAGGCCAACCCCCGATCCAGCCGGACCATACCCTTCGTCTCCAAGGCCACCGGCCTGCCCCTGGCCAAGATCGCGGCCAATGTGATGATCGGCAAATCATTGGCCGAGCAGGGGTACACCAGGGAGCCTAAGGTGCCCTATGTGGCGGTAAAGGAGGTTCTTTTGCCCTTCGATAAGCTGCCCGGGGCGGATGCCCTCCTGGGCCCGGAAATGAGGTCTACGGGAGAGGTGATGGGCATTGACTACCAGCTGGGTCTGGCCTTCTTCAAGGCGGAGCTGTCAGCCTACAATCCCCTGCCCCTGGGGGGAGTGGTCTTCATATCGGTCAAAGACGAGGACAAGGCGGCAGCGGCTGTGGCGGCGAGGAAGCTCGTCGATGCAGGCCTGGATATCATCGCCACGGACAATACCGCAGAGTATCTCTCAAAATCGGGAATAAAGGTGGAGAGGGTGCAGAAGATCTATAACGGCAGCCCCAATGTGCTGGACTATATGAAGCGGGGGGAGGTGAAGCTGATAATCAACACTCCCACCACCAAGCAGTCGGTGAAAGACGGCTATCAGATCCGGAGGAGTGCGGTGGACTATCATGTGCCCTATATCACCACCATCCAGGCGGCGCAGGCGGCGGCCGATGCCATTCTCCTCGCCGGGAAGGATCAGGTCACCATCAAGGCCCTGGATGAGTATCATCGGGAGGTCTATTACACCTGATGGGGTTTGGGGAGTTGGGCAGGATGGCGGGTAAGATGCATTCTCGTCCCTGCAGAATTCTCTCCCCGCGTGCCCCCTTCTGCCTGACCGAAGCCTTTATCTGCGAGGAAAGATAGGAAACCTGCTTGCGGGCCCGTGGTCTAGCTGGTTATGACGTCGCCTTGACATGGCGGAGGTCATGCGTTCGAATCGCGTCGGGCCCACCTATCAGCCCAAGTAGCTCAGTTGGGAGAGCGTCAGACTGAAGATCTGAATGTCCCCGGTTCGAGTCCGGGTTTGGGCATATAATTACTGAGTAAATCATTCTGCTAATATCGATTTGCAAGAGTCTATTACAGATATCAATAAAGTTAAAGCTGCCGGTGGCCCGACAGCTACTCAAGGTCCCTCAAGAATCTATGATGGCTACGTTTAGTGTCTCGCCTTCGTATATGTGTAATGGATCGAACTCCCAGTCGACTGCCAAGCCCCCGTAGGCGTTGAAAGCCCGGCTGCGGCCCTCCAAGTAGAAGTGGTATGCTCCTTGGGCCGCTGTGCTCGGCACATTCACAGTCCATGTTAGGACCTTATTGTTATCGTTTACTGCTTTGTGCCAGTAACTTGAGCTGCCGATAATTGTGCTGCCATCCTTGCAGCCGACAAGGCTGATTGACAGATCACGCAAGTGATCCGCAGCCACATTGTAAGTAACCTCCATATCTATACTGCTATTCGGAATTCTGGAAATGATTGGGCAGTCAAGATCCAGATCATTCCAGGCCGCTATTCCTGCTTGCCTCCAGCGAAGGCTCAGGAATTTGACCAAAGGTCGGCTATTGTCCACGACCACATCCACCTCTGGCAGTTCGGGCAAGATGGGATTGTGACCCGCATCGTATAGCTCCAGACGCACCTTGTACTCTCCATTGGAATAGTGATAAGTTGGCCAATTTATGAGCGTATGATACGGATAGTAGTCATTAGCTGGAGTCAATATGGGATAGAATCCATCTGAATCTGGCATTACCTCATGAAACGTTCTGGAGCTGATTCTATATTGATACCAAGACTCCTTGAAAGCTTTAGCCGAACCCATAAAACTATAAAATACTCTGTAGAATGCCGCCTGAGAGTATTCTGGACATCCCACCAGCCGCAACACGCCGCTAAATGGTGTCTCAGCTTCCGGGCGTGCTCCATTTGGCTTGGGCCTGTTGACGCGCACAGCATATCCATCTTTTAGATATGCGATATCTACAGGCATATCATTTATGCCAACTATCCCCGTTGTGGTGCATGGTTGATATCCAGCTGCGCCACATGGGACGCATATAGCATTTCCCCATACATCAATGACAACGTTAGTGGTGGGGTCTTGGAGATTCCAGTTCACATCGAAGAGGCCTTGATCATAAATGGTCTCCAGATTGCCATCGCCATTTGTGTCCTGTTCCACCTTGAACACAATATCTGGCACATCCAGGAATAGCCTCAGTTCAGGCACAATCTCTGCCCAACAGGGCATGAGGCGCAGGATTGGCTTGGCTTTGCGCAGATTGGCAATCATTCTTTTATCTGGCAGTAACTTCAGCAGTTTCTCGTCATCAGGTAGAGCAGGTGGCGATATTGGCAATGGGAAGGCTGCTTTCTCCATCACCGGCTGTTTGTCTCTGGCCAGAGGCTCAAACAGCTCTTCTGATATAGCCCTCCGCGCAATCTCGAATTTCGCCTCTGTATAGAACCGGCTTGTCGAAGGCAGCGCACTGGAATACAAATCAGGTGAACCTGGTGGTGGAAGTGGAATGACCGGTGTCTGAACTTCAGAGCCCGATCTAGACCTGTATTTCATCTCAGGCAAATGTTTCAGCCTGGGATATGCTCTCAGATCGGGTTTGACGCCCAGATCGATGGCATCGATTACTCTGGGCGGTTTAAGTAGATCCCATAAGCAGCGGATGCGAAGCCTCCATCTCAGGATGGCATCTATATCAAAGAGGGGAATGTCCACGCAGAACCGTCCGCACTCGTCAGTCGTTGTTGTGGCAATCTCTTCCCTGCGAATCCAAAACGGGAACAGCCAACACCATGGCTGGCCAGGATAGGGATACCACCACATGAAATGCACATCCACGTCCAAAATGTGAACCGTGGCACCCGGCACTGGACAGTCGTTGCCAAAGATCGGATCTCTCTTGACCACCCTGCCGCATACATTT
>NZ_DAKC01000091.1:0-3832 GCF_002496465.1 Methanosaeta sp. UBA356
AGCATTATCATCAGGCTTGCGCCTCCCGCGCGAAAGGCGCTCTTCTTGAGGCTATTTCCATGACTCCCCTCCACAAAGAGGGAGGTCCCAAAGGAGCTGGGGATGATAAGCACCAGAGTGCCCAGAGCGAAGGCGATATAGTATTTTGCGGCTTCAGCTTCATCGAGCAGGCTCAGCACCAGTATGGGCATCATGAGGGTAGGTGCAGCATATAGAAGGCTAGAGAGGTAGTTTAAAGAGGAGAATCGCAAGGACTTGCGTATGAACTCCCGGTCTGCCTGTGGCCTGATCCGGCATATGCTCAGCTGAATCTTCGTCAGGCTGTAGAGCGCTGCGGTCAAATACCCCAGGCCAATAGCGCCGAAGATTCCGAAGACGCCCAGGAAAGCGAGAGGCACAAGGGCTGGAATTCGAATTGCCTGCAAGAGATTCTGCAAGAAGTAATGGTCCGCTTTTCTGTCCGCAACAAAGGCGTATCCTCCCATGACCGCGATTGAGTTCAGTGCTGCAACTAGAATGAAGGCCAGAGAATGACCCGGATCCTGCCAAAAAGGCATGGAAGGGGTCAGAATCATCATCAGTAAGATGCATATTCCACCGAAGATGATGCTGGCTCCGGTGGTAACAAAAAAGCTCGTACTTATGACCTTCCCCTTATCCTCCAGGGGAAGGAAGCGGATGATGGAGGAGTCAAAGCCAAGGGTTGAGAAGAGAGCGACGAGTGCAAGAGATGATATGAGCGCTGTGGCCAGGCCCACCTGCTCTAGGGCATAAAGCCTGGCAGCGATAATCCAGAAGAAGAAGCCGCATCCTGCGCTCATGATGTTGGCGAAGGCCATGAAGAAGGATGTTCTATATAAACCATCTCCGGCCATTCCTGCGATTGCTTTGCAGCTCAGATAACGGTGCAGATTGAAGTTCATGACTGGTTTCCAGGCCATAAGACATTGTAGGCCAGATTTATGAATTGGACGCCACTGATTCGTATCTAATCTTGTATCTGATCTTGGTTGTATAAATGCTTTCATGCAAGAGCAGTCGAAAGCCCAAGCCATATATGGTCAGACGATCATTATTACATATATCGAAAAATCAAAAAGTTATTTATATAGCAACGAGAAATAGGTATTAGAGGCTCAAGTGTGCTAATATGGCCGTTGTTGCCTTTACGGGACTGAGTCTGAAGCGGAAAAGGCCTGGTGTCTGCGGCCAGATAGGGTGCGTTCACTTGCGCTCAACTGGGAGAAAATTGATGACTGTGCAGATCGGTGTGGACCTGATTATGTTGGGAGGACGGCAAAATGAGCTCACTATCAGAGGGATCTGATATAAAAAATTTGAATGATATTGTATATCATGTTATCGTATCTATCGAAGGCGGATCGATCATTGCTAGGGATGTTGGTGGCAATGTGATCTCCAGCGGTGTGGCTGGAACTGACGACTCTCGAGTAATAACAGAGGCCATAACTTTCGTCCCCGATAATGGCAATGTCTTAATCTCCAATGGGGAGTACCTTCTCAGCGCGGACACTCAATTCTACTTGGACGAAGGGGATTTGAATCCTTTCTGGATCTGCATTCCTATATTGGGCAACAAGAATGTCCACATCTTCGGCTATGGGGCAGGCATAACCGTACTAAAATTAAAACCAAACCAATTCTCCGTCGGCCATCCTGTAGCGATGATGCTCAACCGTGCAATCTCTCTGGATCCGGGTTTTACCGCCTTTACTGTTGCCAATATGACCTTTGATGGCAACAGGGACAATCAGGAACAATGGTACAAAGATGGCGCTTCGCTGATATTGACCGGCAGCCCCAGGTCCGGCGGCAATTACTACAACCTTGAGTTTAAGAACTCATATGGAACCGGCTTGTACCTGGGAAATAATGGGATGGGATCTGAATCGCATTCTTCCATAACCAATGTAGTTGCCAGAGACTGCAGCCTGGAGGGCATACTCCTTGATACCGCACAGGATACTGTTGTCTCTGATTGTGTTTTTGAACGCTGCAGAACCGGGCTAACAATCCATGGGAATAACGATTACCAAACTCGGACAAAAGACCGCATTGTGGTAAAAGACATATCGTGCATTGCCTCCCCTCTCACCATATGGTGCATAAATGATCTGCAGATGTCCAGCGTCAACATGGATTGTACTGCGAGTCCGAATGCATATGGTCTATTGATTCATAGCTCGATTGGAGTCCATATCAAGGAGTCCTTCTTCAAATCGGACCGGAATAAAGCCAGCTCTTATGGAGGGGCATCTTATATAGACGCCGACATCGATGGTCCCACGGCAGCAACCCTTGAAAATTGCGTTTTGGATGGATATTATGCATTGCATGTATTGGGATCTGCGACAGCAACTCTGCGCGGGGGCGCAGTCAATGCCTCATATGCCTGCGCCTATCTCCGGGGCATCGATCCAAGCACAGCAATGGCAACGCTGATCGGAACCGTATTCATACCTGCAAAGCATACCATAGACTGTGCTCCGGGGACGAGCATTAATATCATGTACTGCTATTCTTCCTCCATTGGATCGATGATTGTGGAGGGAACGCTCAATAATCAGGGATCGTATGGATTCGGTCTTCCAGATGTCTGAATGAGAATATTTCAAGGCTCTCGGGGTCCATGAGCCTTGGCCCTCGAGGCTTACATCCGATTCCTGTTGGGAAAAAAGGTTTTAAGCCAGGCTTCCAGGAAGATGGCCTTCCATAGATTTCGAGCGTGATTTTTGTTCTTATGTATATGCTCTTTTATCTGATGGCGCAGCTTTTTCAGATCAATGTACTCTCTGCACAGGGGTTCGCCCCTTAAAAACCAATCGCTCAAAAGCTTTTCGAAGTCCTCGGTCTTCAGCCAATATGCATCAGGGGTCTCATATCCGATCTTATCCCGTCTCTTTAATATCTCACTGGGCACGATATCGATCATCGCATCCCTGAGCAGTGCCTTAGTTCTTCCTTCTCTTATTATGAAGTCGTCAGGCAATCCCGATATGAATTCAATTATTCTATAATCAAGAAACGGAACTCGTGATTCGGTTTGATTTCCCATTGAGTTTCTGTCCTCCCATTTCAATAGCTGCTCTAGCCGGTATTTCAGATGGAACTCCAGGGATTGTCCCAAGGATCTGCAATCGGAAAAATTTTTAAAGTATTCTGTCGTGGCAACGGATCCGTTCATCATTTCTCTGGATAGCAGGGATTCGCGCAGAAAAATCTGCTCTCTTATAAATATGGGCAGCAAAAGATATAATGAAGACTGGATGCCGATCATATATTCCTTGCCCTTAATCAAATTGTAGCATTCAGAGGCGAACCTCTTTAGCCTTAAGGTTTTTAATAAGTCTACTAGATAAAAACCTAGAAAATAGTGATATCCAGCCAGAAGCTCATCTGCACCCTGACCGTCCAGCACCACAGTGACATCATTGCCCTTGGCCAATTTCTGCACGCAATTTTGGGCATAAATGGAGGCGGAGGGAAAAGGCTCTCCAATTAATTTAATAATTTTAAACAAATCCTCTCTCAGCTTTTCCGCAGTGGGGTGAACTCTGTAGTTGGCCATGCCCGTCTTCTCTGCCACAATTGATATGTATCTTGATTCATCTCTCTCATAGCCATTGTAGACCGCTGAAAATGTCTTTATCTTCATTTTCCTGTTTATCAAGCATGCAATGGCAGATGAATCGATTCCCCCGCTCAGACATGTGCCCACTGGAACATCGCTGATCAATCTGATATCCACACTATCCACCATCAAATCTCTAAATGTAGATATTGCCTCCTCGTATGTGCCTGCGAATCTCTC
>NZ_DAKC01000058.1:0-7983 GCF_002496465.1 Methanosaeta sp. UBA356
CGACTGGGTGGCTGAATAGTTACTCGAGAAATATGGCGAGAAGTGTTCGCGAATTAGTGATTATTGTGGCGCATTCTAAAGTCATCGTTAACGGAGAAAAATGATCTGGCTTGGCCTGGAAGCAGAGGCTCAAAGTCAACTCTTTTTTTAGGCACCAACGACATCGGCCAGGATAAAGGATTATATGGGCTATAAGATAAAGGATCACAAGAGAATAAGAGATATGCCCGGAAGCGCTATAGGAAAGACGCAAATATGGATCAGTTCAAAACCAATGACTATTGATCCGGTAGCATGAAGCTGATTGAGATATTCCGTTCATTGCAGGGTGAGGGCCCGGCTATGGGAAGGCCGGCTCTGTTCATCAGGCTCTCGGGATGCAATCTGAATTGCAAGGGATGCGACACCGATCTCAAGCCCTCACTAGATCTCTCCATCCTTGAGCTGCTGAAGAGAATTGAAGGCCAGGGCAAGAGGGTGATAATAACCGGCGGTGAGCCAACCTTGCAGATGAATGAGTTGGTAGATCTGATCTGCAGGCTTTGCAGCCGGGGGATGGAGATTCACATCGAGAGCAATGGCACCAATATCATTCCCCTGGAGATTCTGGAGAAGATTCACTGCGCAGTGGTGAGCCCCAAGAAGGGATCGGACTTTAATCTCGGCTTTTGGGCGAATAAGAGCAATGTCCACCTCAAATTCGTCCTCGGAAAGCCCGATTGGTGCTGGAATGAGGAGGAGCTGAAACAACTCATTCCCATTCTCGATCGAGAGAGAGTATGGATAATGGCCTATGGGGCCGACCAGGGAATGCAGAATGCTAGTGAGGCCTGGGACCTGGCGCTGAAGCTGGGAACAAACTACTCCGATCGCCTGCATATAAGATTAAAAAGAAGCTGATAGGGGATGGATCCGCCCGCAGGGAGTAATCAGAAGGGTATCTAGGCACGGGCGGTCTAACTCATAGTAATGTCGGTGGATATGAATAGCTTGGCCGTGCAGTGCGAAAGTATTCGCAAGGATGGGATGAGAGAGGACAAGTCAAAGCAAATGGACATGACAGTGAGGGTTTAATGAAGGCGATTATAATCGAGGTCTATGGAAAGGGGAGCGCCTTGGCAGAACTGGATGAGCGAAACCCCATCATCAGGGAAGCCATATGGCAGGCTCTGCCGATAGAGGGCAGGGCCATCCTCTGGGGCGAAGAGGTCTACTTCGATCTGGATATGAAATTGAAAGATGAGAATCCATCGGCTTCTTCAGAGGCAGGAGACATCTGCTACTGGTCCCCAGGGCCTGCATTATGCATATTCTTCGGCCAAACCCAGCCCTATTCCAGGGTCAACCACATCGGAAAGGTGGTGCAGGGTCTGGACCTATTCGAAAGGATCAATGCAGCAGACCGGATAGTCCTGAGGAAAAAGGAGCTTTAAGGCCAAAAAAGAGCTTGGAGACCAGACCCTTGTTAAGACCACCCAGGAGACATGTTAGGAAGCAAGCGACGATGGCGGGGGGGCATCATTTCTCTTTCTCCGAGCGGGCAGGGGTGCGCAGGGAAGTAATATGCCAGTTAAGGGGAAGAGGTTTCTCTCCTGCCCCAAAGGGCTGGTCGAAGCAGAATGGGCCTGAATCCTATAACCTTTAAATATTGGAAGCCATGAAAGGGAAGCACGTCGTAGGTTCTGCGACAAGGAGCGGCTGTGGTCCAGCGGTTATGACATGAGCTTCCCAAGCTCGTAACCCGGGTTCGAATCCCGGCAGCCGCACCTGGTATATTTTTGGCTTTGATGACCCAAGAGAGCACCTGGGCGGGAGCTATCAGCCCATCGGCCAGGATTTCGCAGGGGCAAACCTCACCGTCCCCGCCGGCTCAAATCAGGTCCCCGGCCTTGAGGAAGCGCTTAAAGCATTCTTGAATAAGGGCTAAGTGGCCGGGCGCATATAGTCCATTTTCCCATTCTTTTTTTTCATCACCCGCGCTTTTAAATCCCAGAGCATTTTCTTTCCGATCACTTTTTATTATGAGTTATTCATAGCCATCATATTCCTTTTCAATACAATTGCACGCCTTAGAAATGAACAACATGCGATCATAAATTTTCATAATTTTTCTGCCTTATTCTCAAATATCTATAAATTCCGCTTAACGTTACCTTCTATTTGGAGGTAAGAAAAATGGCCCTGCAAACAAGAAATAAAGAGGAAGTCTTTGAGGCAATAGACGAATTTAATGTAAGATTTGTCCGAATTTGGTTTACAGACATACTGGGAATCCCCAAGAGCTTCGCCATCAACCCCAATGAGTTAGATGGAGCATTCTCAGAGGGCATGGGCTTTGATGGCTCATCCATCGAGGGCTTCGCCAGAATTCACGAGTCGGATATGGTTGCCAAGCCCGATCCAACCACCTTCCAGCTCATCCCCTGGAGGCAGCAGGAGAACGCCGTGGCCAGGATGTTCTGTGACATCCAGAACCCCGATGGCACCCCGTATGAGGGCGACCCCAGAAATGTGCTCAAAAGGAACCTCAGCCGAATCAAAGATGACGGCTATAGCTTCCTGGTAGGCCCGGAGCTGGAGTTCTTCTACTTCAAGGGAGAGAACAACACCGATGTCCTGGATAACGGCGGATATTTCGACCTGACCACGGCAGACAACGCCACTGACCTGAGGAGGGACACCATTCTCGCCCTGGACTCCATGGGCATCGATGTGGAGTACAGCCACCACGAGGTCGCTCCCTCTCAGCATGAGATCGACCTTCGGTACAAGGATGCCCTCTCCATGGCGGACACGGTGATGACCTACAAGATCACCGTCAAGGAGATCGCCCGCAGATACGGCTATCATGCCAGCTTCATGCCCAAACCCATCTTCGGCCAGAACGGCAGCGGAATGCACGTCCACCAGTCTCTCTTCCAGGGCAAGAGGAATGTGATGTTCGATCCAGGCAACGAGTTCAATCTATCCGATGAGGGCAGATACTATATCGCCGGCCTTCTCAGGCACGCTCCCGAGATCACTGCCGTCACCAACCAGTGGGTTAACTCCTACAAGAGGCTGGTCCCCGGCTACGAGGCTCCCGTCTACATCGCCTGGGCAAGGAGGAACAGATCCTCTCTGGTCAGAGTGCCCATGTACAAGCCCGGAAAAGAGGCGGCCACGAGGGTGGAGTATCGCAGCCCGGATCCGGCAGCCAATCCCTACCTGGCCTTCTCTGTCATGCTGGCCGCAGGGCTCGCCGGCATTGCCAACAAATACGATCTCCCCTCGCCCCAGGAGCAGGACATATATCACATGACTGATGAACAGAGGGCGAAAGCAGGAATCACGTCCCTTCCCGGCAGCCTGAACGATGCCATCCACATCACCGAGAAGAGCACCCTCGTCCGGGAGGCTTTAGGCGAGCACGTCTTCCGGGCCTTCATCGCCAACAAGAGGGCAGAGTGGGATGCCTACCGCATGAACGTCACCCAGTGGGAGCTTAACCGCTACCTTCCACTACTGTGAGCATTCTGGGGACGAATCTGGCTGCTCGATTAAGCCCCGGGGAATCGTCTATAAGAGATAGCAAGGTCGATGACTGGAGTTTTTGGTTGCTATGCCAAGGAACAGAAGAGAGCTTTACAATAAGGAGATCTGCGCTTGCTCCATCTTCGGGGCAATGAACCGGGATGGTGAACGCTTCAACGCTGCCGGGGTCATGAAGGCCATAGCCAACATGCATGTGCGGGGCAACGGCCTGGGCGGGGGCTTTGCAGCCTACGGCATATATCCGCAGTATCGAGACTACTATGCCTTCCATCTCATGTTCAACGGCAAAACCCTCCAGTCCCAGATATCAGCCAAAGCAGAATTCGAGCAATACCTCAACCAGAGGTTCGATGTGGTCCATGATGAGGAGATCCCTCACCGCCCTCAAACCCAGCTTCGAGATCCCCCCCTGATATGGCGCTACTTCGTCTCCCCAAAAAAAATGGGAGAGGACGCCAGCCTGTCAGACGACGAGTACGTGGTGAGAACGGTGATGCAGACCAACAGCAGAGCAGAGGACGCCTACATATTCTCCTCTGGAATGAATATGGGCTGCTTCAAGGGAGTGGGCTATCCTGAGGAGATCGGTGAGTACTTCATGCTCGACCAACTCTACTCTGCCTATGCCTGGACGGCTCATGGCCGGTTTCCTACCAACACCCAGGCCTGGTGGGGGGGAGCCCATCCCTTCAGCCTGCTGGATACGAGCGTGGTGCACAACGGCGAGATCTCCTCTTACGGCACCAATCGCTGGTACCTGGAGATGTACGGCTATGCCTGCACCCTTCAGACCGATACCGAGGTCATAGCCTATGCTGCAGACCTGCTCCTCAGAAGGCAGAGGATACCGATGGAGATCGTGGCCAAGATCCTGGCCCCGCCCATCTGGAATGCCATCGATACCATGAATGAAAAGGAGAAGAAACTCTTCACCACACTGAGAATGGTCTATGGCCCCCTGCTTATGAACGGCCCCTTTGCCATCATCATCGGCCAGACAGGCAGGCTGATTGGCCTGACGGACAGAATCCGGCTCCGGCCGATAACAGCAGCCACCAGAGGGGAGATGTTCTATCTCTCCAGCGAAGAAGCGTCGATCAGACTTATCTCGCCGGAATTAGACTCCGTCTGGACGCCCAGCGGAGGAGAACCGGTAATATGCGAACTTAACAGCAGGAGGGTATAAGATGAAATCATTCGTCTTTCCCCAGTTTCAGATCATCAGAGACGAGGCAAAATGCGGCCAGTGCCGGGGTTGCGAGAGGCAGTGCGCATTTGGCACCCACACATACGATCCGGTCAGCGATCGATTGATATCAGACGACAACAAGTGCGTTGGCTGCCAGAGGTGCGCCATCTTCTGCCCCCGTGATGCCATAGTGGTCCGGCCAAATCCGTCATTCTACCGCCCGAACGCCTCCTGGTCTCGGGAGAAGCTGGAGGACGTTAAAAAGCAGGCTGAGACTGGCGGGGTGATACTGACAGGATGCGGCAACGACAAGCCCTTCAGGATCTACTGGGACCACATGGTGCTCAATGCCTCTCAGGTCACCAACCCCTCGATAGATCCTCTGCGGGAGCCGATGGAGCTGCGCACCTTTCTTGGTGCCAAGCCTGACCTGATGGATTTCAAGGTAAAGAACGAGGAAGTGGAGATTGCCACCCAGCTCTCACCCAATCTGATGGTGGAAATGCCGATCGTCTTCTCCGCCATGTCCTTCGGAGCAATCAGCTACAATGCCTTCCTCTCCCTGGCCACAGCGGCCAGCAAATTGGGGACCTACTTCAATACCGGCGAGGGGGGGCTTCCCAGGGAGATGAGAGAGAAATTCGGCAAGCATGCCATCGTACAGGTAGCCTCCGGTCGTTTCGGCATAGATGCCGAATACCTCAACTGCGCCGCTGCGGTGGAGATCAAGGTAGGCCAGGGGGCTAAACCTGGAATAGGCGGTCACTTGCCCGGAGAGAAGGTCTCTGTTTCCGTCTCCGCCACCCGGATGATCCCAGTGGGCACAGACGCCATCTCCCCGGCGCCGCATCATGATATCTACTCCATCGAGGATCTGTCCATGCTCATCCACGCCATCAAAGAGGCTACAAACTACGAGAAGCCGGTATCGGTCAAGATCGCAGCTGTGCATAACTTCGCCGCCATAGCAGCGGGGATCGTTCATGCTGGCGCGGACATCATTGCCATCGATGGCCTGCGGGGGGGCACCGGAGCTGCTCCCAAGGTGATCAGGGACAATGTGGGAATACCCATTGAGCTGGCCATATCCTCTCTGGACCGACGCCTCCGCCAGGATGGCATCAGGAACAGGTGCTCGATCATCGCCGCTGGCGGAATTCGCTGCAGCGCAGATGTGATAAAAGCCATAGCCCTGGGTGCAGATGCCACCTATATCGGCTCGGCAGCTCTCATTGCCATGGGCTGCAATCTCTGCCAGAAATGCTACACCGGCAAATGCAACTGGGGAATCTGTACCCAGGACCCGCGTCTAGCAGGGCGGCTGAATGTGGATATCGCCTCCCAGCGGCTGGTTAACCTCATATCTGCCTGGTCTCATGAGATTCAGGAGATGCTGGGGGGAATGGGGATCAATGCCCTGGAGAGCCTGCGCGGAAACCGTGACCATCTGCGGGGCGTGGGCTTATATGAATGGGAGCTGGATGTCCTGGGAATAAAGGGTGCGGGAGAATGATTCAGGATAATGAGATCTCCCTTATCCCAACAAATATCATGGCTTCAGGAGGTTTGTTTTTGGGAGCGGTTGAGATCAATGCCGACGGGCTCCAGACCAGAGATTTGAACGACCGGCTGCGAGATATGATGCTGGCCGGCAAGAGAAAAGTGATAATCAGAAATGTATGCGGCCAGCGATATATTGGCACCAGACTGTACTCGCCAGAGAGGCACCGGATGGAGATCGATATCTTCGGTACTCCTGGAAATGACCTGGCTGCCTTCCTCTTCGGTCATAGGCTGGTCGTGCATGGCAATGCTCAGGACGGGGTTGGAAACACCATGGATGATGGAGAGATTGTGATTGAGGGTAGAGCGGGAGATGTCTTGGGCTTTTCCATGCGTGGAGGGACGATCTATGTGCGGGACGGCTGCGGCTACAGGACCGCTCTGCATATGAAAGAGTACGAGGGCAAAAAGCCGGCTCTTGTCATAGGCGGGACGGCTCAGGATTTTCTGGGCGAGTACATGGCAGGAGGGACAGTCATCCTCCTGGATCTCAAAGGTCAGGGCCACAGGGCGAACTTCATAGGATCAGGTATGCATGGCGGGACCATATATCTGCGGGGCTCAGTGAACCGCTCTCAGGTAGGAGATCAGGTGGAGATCTCACCGATTGATGAAGCCGATCGGGGGATTTTAGACCAGTATGTGTCCGGTTTCATTGAAAAATTCCCTGATCTCGAACTGATTCCTGAAGAGGTCCTGAAGGATGGTTTCGTCAAGCTCATCCCGAGATCAAAGAGGCCTTATAGCGATCTATATACCTATTGAAGAGGGATTAGATGCCAGTTTATGTTGATATCAGCAGATGTATAGGATGCCGGTCCTGCGAGGTGGCCTGCGATCGGGTGCATGGTGGCAAAGGGCATGTGAATGTTCATTTTGTAGGTAGTCTGGCATCAGTACCGGTCTTCTGCCATCACTGTGAGGATGCCTGCTGCACCATGGTTTGCAGTACCGGAGCCCTGCATAAAGAGGGGGATAAAACGGCTTTTGATGTGGACAAGTGCACTGGCTGTGGCCTGTGCCAGCTGGCCTGTCCCTTTGGGGTTGTACGGACGGACAAAATCGCTCATAAATGCGATCTGTGCTCGGGCCAGGAGATGCCGACATGTGTTATGACCTGTCCAGCCAATGCCTTGAGCCTGGATTTCGATCTCGCCAGCCGCAGGGCTCGCAACCGTGCGGCCATGTTAATCACCAGGGGAGGCAGAGCATGATAAAAGTTGATCCAGGCAAGTGTCTGGGCTGCCTGTCCTGCTCCAACGTCTGCCCCAACCAGAACATCGTCCTTCTACAGAGCGCTGATACCAGAACCGTTCACTGGAAAAAGTGCAAAGAGGAGTGCGATCTTTGCGTCGAGTTCTGTCCGGCCAAGGCACTGGCTCTGGTGGCTTATGATGAGCTTGTCCCAGAGTCCGAGATCTCCTTTGAACTGGTGGCCTGCAGGGTCTGCGGATCACGATATGCCACCTTGCCCATGTTGATGAAGGTCGAGGCTTCCCTTCCTGCAGGGATGCAGGAGGATGCCAGCGGCCTGGAATGGATCCGGATCTGTTCCCAATGCCGGCGGGATATTGAGGCGGAGAAGGCGGCCGGACAGGTAATGAAGGAGAGAAAGAGGATTAGCCCCTGAAGGAGTATCCGATTCGCTCCTTCAGGCTGGTTTTATTTCTGTCTTGCTTAGGGCTTGACGCTAAATA
>NZ_DAKC01000009.1:0-6823 GCF_002496465.1 Methanosaeta sp. UBA356
AGTGCCACGCTGTTCAGGTTTTAAATCTCAGTTCAGCTGCCCGTCTGCAGCCGGAACAAACCTTCATGATATAATACACCTCTATAAAGTTAGACTGTCGTATTCAGTGCCTTGAGGCTTCGCCGATTGTGAAACTTCCATGGCAAAGTCCAAAGGACAGAAGGAGCATTTATGAGGAGGAAACCGATGGCCAACGTTCCATCCGTCCTTATGGGCTCTGATGTACCCGATATACTCTGTTAGGCGGCAATAACTTGATCCCTAATAGCGATAGGATTTTCTGAAAATACAAAAGAAAACCCCATTATTAGCTCTTAAATGCTCGAGATCCTGTGCCTTGAAATGCCAAATCCAAATGGACAATTCGCGGCTATTATGCCGCCATCTGATCCAACCGCAAGTCGTATGTCAGGAGTTCGCCCCGGCCTCTCGGCGATGGTCGAGGCGATTACCTGCAGGAGTTTTGGCCAATCCGTTCAGTTGAGGTACAAGAGGCCTCAAGCCTCCTTTGAGGTTTCTAAGCCCTCACCTCCTCTGCGACCTTGTACTCGATCCATCGGGCGATGTTTGGATGAGGATCGAGGTTCTCAGAATAGCCATAGAATCCCTTTCCATTGTATGTATAGTTGAGTCCTTCCAGGCGTTCGGCGATCAGATCATCTACGTATCTCGTTCCCATGCTGTTGACGGTGACCACGATCGCAGCTTCGCCTTGGGCTTTCTCCACAACCTCTCTTATGTTCGGGCTGCCCTGATACTCCATGAAGCCGAACCTTACATCCTTGAACTCTGAGCCTGCCTTTATCTTCTCGATCAAGGACCTAGCCTGAATCTCGCTTTCCTCAAAATAAGTCGAGCTTCCCCACAGAGCTAAAATCAGCGTTTCATTGCTCTCATCACTGCTAACCTCTCTCGCTCGGTCCAATATCAGATCGGCAATTAAAAGATGGTCGTCGATCGGCCCGGTCACCTCAGCGCGAGTTCCTTCATGCAACGGTGCGGTCATGAGAATCTTCGTCTGGTTGATGCTTTGCAGAGCGGAATAGATCTCTTCTCTCGCCTCCTCATGGTCGATGGTGTTTCCGGTGAAAAGAGTGACAGCAATTATCCTTCTAGCCCCCTGATCGAGCAGCTTGCCAATTCCTCCAGGAATGGTTTCTTCTTCCGCGGCGTTCTCTGCAAATGCCACTGCAATCGGCATGCTTGAAAACATCTGATTCACCTGACCAGCCAGCTCTCTTACTGCCTCAGCCCTCTTCGGATCGCTGGATCCGTGATCGACGATCAAGATGCCTTCCATGCCCTCGCCTATCTCACACCTGACCCGGTTCTCAATCCACCTGGCGAGATTGGGATGAGATGCCAGAGTAGTTCTATCGTAACGACAGCTATAACCTTCGAGAGTCTTTGGAATCTGGCTATCGGTTATAGATCCTCCAGCGATCATCAGGGGAAGAACGATCACGCTTCCATTCCCGCTCTCAGAGGAGAAGCCTGCTTGGGAGGCATTTCTCATTGCCGACTCCACCGTCAGATCGGGATACAGGGTTTTATTGCCGTGAATGAATGCGTACCTGACATCTCTGACCTTTATTGGAGGACTGGCCCAGTAGCGCAGGTAGTCCTTGACCTCCTCTGCCAGCCAGCTCTGACAGCAGACCTGAGATCGGATGTCTCCTTCCTCGTCAGTTCCATGTGAAAGAATCACCACCGTCTCATTGGACGGATCACTGCTCATCTGGGAAACCCAGTCCGCCAGAATGTAGGCCACCAGAGAATGATCATCTAGCGCGCGGGTCATGGTGATATTGGCAGTGGTGTTCACCCGAGCCAGATCTTCGCCTGAGGGGAGAGTCTCTCTAAGCCTCAGCACATACTCGATCTCCTGAATATGGCTGCTGTATGAAGACACGAATAGAGGAATTGCAATAATATCCCTGATCCCTTGCGATTCAAGCCTTTCAACTGCATCGTCGATGCTCTCATTAGGAACAAATTCCAGAAATCCCAGCTCCACCGGATAGGGTAAAGATACGTTTGCTACGACCTGACGAACCTGCTGACACCATAAATCCTCATCGCTCCCGTGCGCTACCACCAGCACCCCCAGCTCACCTCCTGACTTTTCAAATGCAGAAACCGCCTTGTCCATAGCCTCATTTGCACCTTCGCCTTCTGCCAAGGCTGGCCAGGTTATTGACAGGACGATGACGAGAACTATGGCAATCAGTCTGATGCTCATTGTCTTCATATACCAATACTCCATTAAAAATAATAAAATTAGTTCGAAACGCTCTTCTCGCCCAGAGAATTCGCAGTATTGGCTGCCGCCTCGTAGACCGGATCCATGAGAGGATCATCCAGCAGCTGCTCCGTGTTAACCCACCTTCCGCTCCATTTTTCAAGAGAGAGAGTGTTGTTGGAGGCTTGTTTGGCTGCGACGGCAAATGCCCCGATCGTCTGAGCCTCGGCACTGTAGGCGTTTGAGACCATTTCGGAATTGGTCCCGTTAGCAGCCATGGTTGGATACCACATCCCGTAAGCAGGATTTTCCATCAAGATATCAAAGCACAGCTTGCCGTATCTCATATGCCAGTGAGTAAGCCCGGCCTCATCGTGAACCGCGGTCGCTATCACGTGTTTGTATTCCAAGCAGCCTTCTTTGTCCGATCGCAAATTGAACATATGCCACTCTACCGGATATCCCTGAAAGTCTATGGTCTTGGATCCCACGTAATCGTATTCGCCCTTGCATTTGACAGAGCCTTCCGGGCTATAGAATGTGATGTTGTTTCCTGATATCTCAATATCCCCGAAGTCTGTCTTTTGCATGGCGTGGAAGAAATTGCTGATATCGTCGACGGTGAAATTGCTGCTTTCATCAGCTGCCGCGGCAGGAGCTATGATCATCACCAAAGCTGCCATGGCGATGACAATTGAGCCATTCAATGCATTCATTTTCAATACCTCTATTTTAAACCAGATGCAACTGCATCCGCAAGATGTAACTCTAATATTAGGCATATTTCCAATTAACCCAAATTAAATTAGAAAATACAGCATGATCCTAACATATCAGGAATTCTAGCTTATGAATTGAAGTTTGAAAAATCTAAATCCACCGAAACGATTAAATGAATCGATGCATTCTGCAGCAACTATGAGACTAATAGCTCTTTGGGCAATGCTTTTCGTTTTCACAGCCATTGCACTCAGCGCATCAGCTGCAGAAGACAAAACCAGCAAATCTATGAATAATAGTTCATCAATTTCAGAACTTGTCGATTTCGTAAAGGAAGCTCGTGATTATGCACGTGAAGAGGATAGAGAGAGTGCATGTCAGCAATTCAGCAATAAGACTGGCGAGTTCGTGCGAGGGGATCTGTACATTTATGCGTACGATTTTCAGGGGATAAATGTCGCTCATCCCTTCCGCCCTGATTTTATAGGCGAAGACAAGATCAATTTGACTGATCCGAATGGAGTGGCCTTGATAAAAGACCTGGCTGACTGCTCCCGCAGAGGCGAGGACTCTACTTATTTCATATTTCCTAATCCGGATCATGGCTCCGAAGATGAGCTGAAGATCGGCTATGCGGCCAAGGTTGATGAAAACTGGTGGGTGGGCTCTGGCGTCTATTTATCAGATCTTCCGGACTTCTTTCCACTAGAGTCAAGAGAGAATCTGGTATCCTTCGTGGATGAAGCGGCAAAATACGCAGAGGAGAACGGAAGAGATGCGGCTCTGCAGGCATTCAATGACAGGAACAGCTCATTCGTTCGAGGGAACCTCTACATTTTTGCCTACGACTTCAATGGCACAGTGCTGTCGCTGCCCTATCAGCCTGAGCTTTTAGGATCAGACCGCATGGATGCAAAAGACGAAAATGGCGTGCGATTCGTACGAAATTGCATTGATCAGGCAAAGAGAGGGAGAGGCTATCTGTATTACCTCTATGCCAATCCCAGCAAGAATATGGAGGAAGAACTCAAGCTGGGCTATGTCAGGAGCGTTGACAATAACTGGTGGCTTGGTGCAGGAATCTATGCATCGGAATCAAATGCCACAAATGCCACAAGCTCAACATATCTGGGTGAGATCGGCCGCAATTAGATCGATGAATCAACAAGAAAATAGCGTGCTGCCTCCTTTCTGCATAATTGGGGCCGCACGCTCCATAAGCTTTTGTGACCATTTATTTCTAACCCAAAAGGCGCTTTTTCATTCAGCTATAATCAATCATTGCTCCCGCAGTGATCTGCTTTCCTTCGCATTTCTGCTCCCATTTGAGCTGCCATGGTCTGACTAAGCCTCGCATCCTTGATGCAGGGATGCTTTCCCAATTCGCAGAAAATGGCGAAGTGATCCAGCCACTGAGGATGATCCGGGGCGGTCTCGATGAAGCTCACAAGGCTCTTGATCTGCTCCACAGTCTTGGGGTGGAGCTCATGCTCGATCACGCAAGCATCCTCGTCCGCAATCTGTTCAGGAACGCCGATGAACTTCAGGAATGCAAATATCGTGTCATGACGGTCCTTGATGACGCGTCCGATCTCTTCGCCTTCTGCGGTAAGATATAGTCCTTCGTTCTTCTTGTAGATGAGATATCCCCGATCGTTCAGCTTTTTGACCATCTCCACAACCGAAGGTGGCTTGGTTCCCAGCTCCTTGCAGATATCCCTGATCCTGACATGCCCCTTCTCCTGGGATATGACGTAGACAGCCTCAAGGTAGTCCTCTGCCTTTCTGGATAAATCGCTTTTCATATCTACTCTAGGTAAATTTGATCGACGTTAATATCAATATTCCTGCAATTTCAATCTTTGCGGCCTCGCACCGTTCACTAGCCGTATCGCTTATCAGGCCGCATTTATTTACCAGGCCATTCCTCTGGTCATCTTCCTCATCATCGGCACCAAAGGCAGCGCTACGATCAGGAGGACAGTGGCTGGAGAGATCTCGGACAGCAGCGCGAAATCCTCCACCTCTCCCAGGAGGTACATTAGCCAGTCTGCTCCCGTCATAAGCAGATAGAGCCCACCCACGGCTCCTGAGAGGAAAAGTCCTCCCATGAGAAAGGACAGCCCTTCTCTTCGGCCTGCAACGAGGCTCTTTGCTCCCATCAGATATGTCGCCGATATCACCAGAAGAACCGCAATGCTCAAAATTCCTCCTGGGAACGATTCCCGGCCTCCAATCGTTTCTGCAAGGGCTTGTGCTCCGTATCCGACTCCCAACACAAGGGCGTATATGCCCAGCAATCTTCCTGTTCTAACGCTAAATTCTTTCATATTTTGTTTCCATAATCGCCATTTATCAGCCTTAAGCGGCTCTAGCTCAATCCCAATAGCCTTCCCGCACCGATGATCATACCTGCAATGATGAAGGCAAGCGCTGTTTGGTATACAAGTGCAAAGGCAGGCCATCGAATCGAGTTCGTCTCCTTCGCAATCGTCCCGATAACTGCAACGCATGGCACGTATATCAGTACAAAGGCCATGAATGCGAAGCCTGTTAGCGGCGTGAAGACCCCCTGGCTCACCAGCGCATCTCCCAGGCTGGCCTCCTCGGCTCCAAGCAAAATGCCGTAGGTACCGACTACCACCTCTTTAGCGACAAGGCCGAACAGGAGCGCTACGGCGGCCATCCAGTCCCACCCGAAGGGCTGAAACAGCGGCTCAATTGCATGTCCTATCCAGGCGATGTAGGATTCAGCTATCACCTGGCCGCCGGATGTCGCCTCCCAGGGGTGAACAGATAGGAACCAAACAAGGATGGCAGCTCCAAATATGATCGTTCCCGCCTTTTTCAGGAACATTTTGCCCCGTGACCACATATGGAGGATGGCAGTACGCGCTTTCGGCACGGCATATGTGGGCAGCTCCAAGACGAAGGGCGAAGGCTCTCCCTTGAAGAGGGTCCTTCTAAATATCAGGGCCATTGCAACCGCTAGCATGATTCCCAGAGCATATACGGCAAAAACGGCTGTTCCAGCATAAGCCGCACCGTAAAGCGCTCCGGCTATCAGCACGTACACAGGAAGCCTGGCGCTGCAGCTGATGAGTGGGGAGATCAGCATTGTGATCATCCTATCCTTTTCGTTATCCATGCTGCGGGCGGCCATGATTGCCGGGACGTTGCAGCCAAAGCCGATCATCAGCGGTATGAACGAACGACCGTGCAGGCCCAGGTGATACATGAACCGGTCCATCACGAAAGCGGCTCGCGCCATATATCCGCTGTCCTCCAGAATCGAGAGCGCCAGAAAGAGGCCGAAGATCGGCGGAATGAAGACCAGCACCGATCCCAGGCCGCCGATTATGCCCAAGGAGACAAAGGATGCCAGATGGGGATTGGATATGATCTGATCCGACCAGGCCCCGAGCATTTCAAAGATCTTCTCGATAATGACCACAAACGGCTCTGAAACGGCAAATGCGAACTGGAACATCGTCCAGAGCATTGTCAGGAATATCGGTACGCCCAGATACTTATTCAAGAATACCTGGTCCAGCATATCCGATAAAGTAAATATTTCTTCGCTGCCCTTCTTAACAGTAGAGTCCATTATCGATGCTATCCTCTCGTATCTCCTTTGCGCAAGGGCAGAGCTCAGGTTTTCAGCGTATTCGCTCATTTTATTGCCGCCTCTCCGGCTTTGATTATGCATAGAATCTTCGCCAGCTGGGACGATGATAGATCGGCTCTCGTCTGTTCCATGACCCTCTCATCTCCCTCTAGCATCTTTATGGCCAGCCATCTCTTTGGATATTTCCCATTGAGCGCTGTGCACTCTTTGATTACCTCCTCAACTTTGTTTAT
>NZ_DAKC01000039.1:0-29854 GCF_002496465.1 Methanosaeta sp. UBA356
CGTGAAGAGCAAGTCAGTTCTTGTTACTAATATTTCTGCAAATTTTACACCAAAAATGATACGCTACCCGGGAAGCTAACCGCAGCCGCATCCACCTCCACCGCCTCCTCCTCCTGAGGTAGAGGCTGTGGTCCCCCGAGAGCCGGTGATGGGATACATGATATTCGTGTAGCCGGCCAGGCTCTTGTTTACCCTGTCTCTTGCATAGCTGGTGAGGTCAAGAACCTCTTTTCCGATGGAGGCAGATAGGTTCTGGGGCAGGGCAAGAGCGACATCGATCGATGTGGAATTATTGGCCGCTGTGCTATTTATGAGGGTGCTGTTTATCAAGCTGGAATTCGTGGAGTTGATATTTGCCAGCAGATCGAGTTCACCCAGATAGACCTCCGCCCCATCAGACGGCTGGGCCTGGGCGCTTCCTGCCAGAATGAAGAGCATCAGAGCCAGGCTCAAAGCAGAATTTTTTAGGGCTAACATAGAAGATCGTTTTCCTCCTGAAATTGACTTTCAGATCAAGAAGCCATAAAATAAGAGTATGTGCCCGCTTTGGGGCACATGCAATACCCTTTTTCGAGTTCGCTTTACTTGGGTGGCCAGAAGTCCTTCATCCAGCCGATGATGCGTCCGGAGTCCTCTGGGCCGACCATGATCTTGGCCTTGCCTGCGAAGAGGTCCTCCAATTCGCCTGAGAACTTGGCTGCCATGCCGGGCAGGACCATGGCCGGGTACTTCTGACCGGCCCAGTCGAAGCCTGCCTCGTTGAAGGAGTCCTGAATCTTGACCGGGGAGAGCTGGCCGCCAGCGACAGATGCCTGCACGCCTATGCCATCGGTGTTGATGGCGATGATGTAAGCATCGATGCCATTTGAGGCCACGTCCGACTCCACTGTGTAGTAGGTCAGGGCGAAGTTGGTGGTCAGGAAGACTGGCGACTCCGGTCCGGGATTGCCGACCTTGTAGATGCCGGGCTTGACCTGCACCGGAGTTCTCGGATCGGTGTAGATGTTGAAGCGCAGATGCATATCGGGCATCATGCTGTAGGGCTCTGTGGAGTGCTTGATCATGATCGCACCTCCGCGAATGACGAAGGCTGCGGTGAGCACTGACTCCCAGTAAGCAGCACGAACCGGATCATCGGTGGTCAGCCAGGCGTTGATGGGCAGGACCATTACCGGATAGGCGATATCCCTCTGGGCCTCCTCTACAGCAGCTCTTCTCAGGTTGATGAAATTGGTGAGGGTCTGCTGCAGCATCTTGCCGTTGGGTGCCGTTCCGGGGTCTAAGACCAAATCGGTCAGTCCCATTTCGGCGAAGGTGACGGCCATGGACTTGAGGCCATCCAGGTCGAAGGGAACGCTCAATGTGACTGGGACCTTGTAATCATAAGCCAGCTGAGCAACCTCCTTCCAGTTGTCCTTTGTTGCGGCATAGATGAGTGGCTTCTCCTTGGATGCGACCTCCAGGCCTGCCTTGAGAACAGCCGGATTGAAGGAGCATAGGATGAGCGGGAAGCCATTGCCATTGGCCATGACAGTCTTGACGCAGGCGGCGAACTTGGCCGGATCGTCGGTCACAGACCGGACGGCAATCATCTCCACGCCCTGCCACTTGCCGATGTAGAACTTTCGCCAGGTGGTGATCTTCTTGACCCGCTCTATGAGCTTTGCCTCTTCCATGTTGTCGGCAACATCAAAGGCAAATGGCGGCTTGTTGAAGAAGGTCATCTGATGGCGGTACATGACGTCCTCGCCACCTACCTTGACCTGCTTGTCTCCGACCCCCACATAGACCATCTTCAGCTCGGGAGCGACGGTGCTCCTGAGGGTCGCAAGCTTCTTGGCGTACTTCTTCTCTTCAATTAACGGAGTGCACTCCTCTACCTTGCGGGTTCTGGCGATCAGGCCAGCGGCAAAGGCCATGCAGGTCTCCTCTCCGCACTTCTTGCAGTTGGTCTGTGGAAGCTGCTTGTAAAGGTTAAGCGGGCTTGTTTCCTTCATGTTCCTCACACCCCCATCTTGAGCCAGGCATTGGCTTCAGGCGTCTTGGCCTCTATTCTTCCCATCAGAGACTGGGTGATCTCATGCAGATATGCGACCGCCGTTGGATGCATCATCATGAAGATGTCCACTCCAGCCATGGCCAGAGAGTAGCCGGTCAGAATCTCCCAGATCGGGCCTCTCAGCATTCTGTCTCCCCAGTCGGAGTCGTCCTTGTTCGGTGAACGGACCATCCAGGACTCTCTGACACCCCAGGCGTTGGTGGTGCCGGAGGACATGGGGAATGTCAGCTCATCGTCGCCTTTCAGAGCGCCGAGCCTTATTCTCTCCATGTTGGAGTAAGCGAAGTCCAAGCCGTAGGCGAGGGCAGCGGTTGTCGGGTCCATAACTATGGACTCGCGCGGAACACCAGCCACCTTCATCAGCTTTCTGTTCAGCTCCTTCTGAGAGTTGATCTCCAGCTGGGTCCAGGCGAGGCAGACATGTCCGTTGTCCACACAGGCCTTGCCGATCTTCTCCCAGTCCATGTTCAGGTTGGCGGAAGCGATAAGAACCCGCTCGCCCTGTGCGACCTCAGCTGCCTTGGATAGCACTACTGGATCCTTGTCTGGGTTGCCTGATCCGCCGATGCAGATGGGCACGTCCACAGCCTGCAGGACCTCTTCTACCGTCTTGACTGCATCCTGGGCGGAAGTGTCTTTGAGGAGCGGATCAGTGCTGATCAGGTGAACGGTGACCATGTCGGCGCCGAAATCCCTGACTGCCTTCTTGGCCCACTCGCCTGGTGAGTTGATTACATCCTCATAATGCATCTTGACTGCCTTGGCCATGCCGATGGGCATGTCGAAGACGTCCATGGTGATCTTGGGGGCATGGGGCATTGCTGCATCCGGGAAGAAGGGCATGGCCTTCTCGCCGCCCAGCTTTACCACATGGCCGCGGCTCCCGCCGTCTGCCTTGGTCGCTCCCAGGGTTACCTCCTGGATGGGATGCTTCCAGGTCTTGTCAACGCCCACGCTGAATTTGGCGCTGGCTAACGCCGAGGCCACCTTAAAAGCGGGGACTGCGGCAGCGGCTGCTGCTATGTCCTTAGGCGCCGGGGATATGGCCTGAGCGACAGCCACCGGCTGCATCAGGTTCTGTACTGGATATCCCACTGCCTTGGCGAAGTCCATGAGCTGCATGGCGATCTTGGCTGCCTGCTCTCCAAAGTAGTATGCGAAGAGCGGGCCTACGCCACCTGCGCCCACGTCCAGGTCTATCTCAACATCTCCCTCGATCTTCAGTCCCTCGAGGGATTGAACATTCATCTCTGTTAATGTCTTATTCAGGTCAGATAAAGTGATCTTGTCTGCCATTCGAATCACCCTCACAGGCCCAGTTTCCCGACGACATTCGCCATCTCTTTAACTGCAGGCGAATCATCGGGCAGGCCGGTCAATGGATCTCCCACTAAATCGAATTTGGCCAAGCTTTCATCATAGGGGATAGTGCCGATAACAGTAAGGCCCAGGCTGGTTGCGTTCTCGATGACCTTATCCCGCCTTCCGGTGGTGATCTTGTTCACAACCACATACAGATCCTTGTACTTCAGTCCCATCTCGCGGGCAATGTCCCGAATCCTCTCGCCGGTGGTAAGCCCTCTTCTGGACTCATCAGTTACGACGATAAGGTCGTCGAGGTCTGGAAAAATTTTCCTGCTGAAATGCTCGAGGCCCGCGGGCGAGTCGATTACAATCAGATCATAATCCTTGGCGGTCTTATCCATAATGGCTCGCAAAAGATTATTGACATAACAGTAACATCCAGAACCCTCGGGCTTGCCCATCACCAAAAGATCGTAACCATCTTCTTCCAAAAGGATCTCAAAGATCTTAGCCTCGAAAAGCGCCTGCTTATCAGTGTCCGGTGAAGATGTGAACCGGGAATCCTGCATGAACTCCCTCATGTCGCCAACGGTCTTTTCCACCTTAGCGCCCAGCGCATCTGCCAGGTTGGCATCAGGATCGGCATCGATAGCAAGGATTCGAAACTTTTTTTCAGAGTTATTCAGGTGTCTGATGAGCATTGCGGTCACTGCGGTCTTGCCGGTGCCGCCTTTACCTGTTATCGCTATTACTTTCCCCAAAGTCTAGCCTTCCTTATTTTTTCGGTTTTATTACAACTTCCGCTACGTGGATGGATGCGCCCCTCAGTTCAATGGTCATTCCACCCGATGCTGCTGCTGGCATAGCGAAAGCCGGAGCTGCTGCGCCTGCTGCAGGTGCTGCTGCTGCGGCCGGAGCCGCTTCCTTTTTCTTAAGCTTAAGCTGCATAATATCTCTCCCTCACTCTTTGATCAGATAATCGCACTCGCAGGAAAACCGCATCTCCCAAAAAAGGGAGAAAAAGGCGGTACTCTACTTGGCGAGTACTACCTTATCTATGCTTATCTTGGCATCCTTCAGGATCAGCTTTATGCCGCCGGCGCTGCCGGACATGCTTATGGCTGGTGCTGCTGCGCCTGCTGCTGCAGGTGCGGCTGCTGGAGCCGCCGCTGCAGGTGCCTTGGGTTTCAGTTTTAGCTGCATAGTTTAACACCCTCTCTTAAATTTGAATCTGCTCACTCGAGCACGCCGTCTTCCTGCAAGGCCTCGACGACCTGCATGAACTGGCCTTCGGTCAGGGCAAGCTCGGACTTGACGGTATCCATGTTGATGTCTCCGCCGGTCTTCTCGATATAGGCCATGACCTTCCCCTTGATATCATCATCGACCTCTTCAAGCTTCCAGCCCTCGGTGATCTTCTTGTTGTCCACCTTTCTGGTGACGCCATCCACCACGGGATGGTTGACCTTGAGCAGGAATGCCTTGAGGGCTGCGATGTCCTTGGCATCGTCCTCGGTGGCGATCTTGTCCATCATGTCAGCATCAATGCCTTCCTTTACCCTCTCTTTGAGGCCCTTGGACATCCAGACGATCCTTCTCCAGCCGCCATCCGCCTGGAGGAACTTGGGGGAGAAGTAGTAGAGAATACCCATGCCCAGGAAGCCCACGACCTGCTTGCCGCCGCCGGTCTGTCCTGCCATGGTGGAGAAAGGCAGTCCGTTGGGGGTTGCGCCCTTGAAGTCACGATCGGCAAGGCCGATGCCGTCAACCTCAGGCATATAGAATCCAATGGTCTCGAAGCAGCCACAGGAGGTGTGGGGTGCATCGAAGAATGTGTAGAGGAGCATTCTGCTGTACTCGCCGCCGGACCTCTGCTCAGCCATCTGATTAATGGCTTCATACTCGCCGCTGACCTCATCCATCGCCGATCCCTTCTCAATGGCGAACTGGGGGCCCTCTGGGTCCACCTTGGCGGCAGCCCTGCCGTCGAACCAGGTGATAGCTCCGCACAGTGATGGCCTGTCCGGGGTGACCACGCAGGCGCTGGTGGGAGCGAATGCCTGGCAGAGAGTGCAGCCATAGAAGACATCCACATCCTCATCGTGCAGTCCCTTGGCGCGCTCATCGCGGGTCTTGTATACGGCCATGGCCTTGGCCAGCTCTTCCTTGACCTTTGCTGGATCGGTGACGATGGTGATGTCCATCTTCTCAATGAATGGCATCTCTGCCTTGTACAGGTCGATGACCGGGGCGTAGACCTCCTTCCAGGAGGTGACTCCCTTCTTCTTGAGACCCTTGCCAATCCTCATCCAGATATCGTATCTCTGGTTGAGGTGCATGAGGCCACTTATATAGGAGAGCAGGGCATGGTTGCGCCTCTCGATGATGGACTCCAGGTCTTTCTCGATCTTCTCGCCGCCGACTCTGAAGATCATGCCGAAGGGCATGGTGGTGCCCTCAGGGGTCTCTCCCAGATCCGGACCGATGACTGTTACCTTTCCATCCTCAATCTCGTCCATGGGCGTGGCAAGCGACAGCTCAAATCCATCTGCCTTGGGACCGCCAAGCTCTACCCATAGATCGTCCTTTCTGATTCTCTCGCCCTCATACATGGGGGATATGTCCAACTTTATATCTGCCATTAATACACCTCTTCTGTTTTCTTCTGTTATAGGATAAACTCTATTTCTTCATCGCTGCGATTACTTCGTCTACGGCTGCGTGATAGTCGTCCGGATTGAAGGCCAGGTTGCCGAAGGTCATATCGGCATTGACATGATAGTAGCGGTCTATGGAGACGCGCTTGATGTCCCGGTTGAAGTTCTTCAATGTGGATAGCATGCCATTGGCGAACTTGTAGTAGATGCCCAGGAATATGACCACATCGTACTGTCCCTGTCCATCCAGGCCCTTCCAGTCGGGGAACCTCAAAAAGTTGGTCAACGGATGCAGGCCGATCTGATAGACGTTCTCCAGGTAGCCTCTATCCACAAAGCCCTTGACGCTATGCGCCGTGGCGGCGATGGGAATTCCCATCTTTCCCATCTCAATCATCTTATCGAACATCACGGGATCGTCGAAGAGCTCTGCTCCTACCACGAGCAGAGGCCTCTTCGCCTTTCTGATGATCGCGCCGATTACCTTCGGCAAATAGGTCTTCGCCATCTCTGGCCCAGGGATCTGAGCCATCTCAAAGGGAATGGGATTCTTGGTGGTGTCAATGCCCTTCTTAACTTCTGCTGCCATTTCTATCTCCTCCTCGTCCTCACTTCTTGGCCCTTATCTTGCGCGGGATGTTCGTGGGATCGAAGCTGACGTCTGCGGGCCTGAGCGGTCCGGAGATGAACTTCTTCGCCTTCCAGTCGATCTTCCAGCCGTGCTTCTCCTCCAGCTCCTTCATCATCTGCGTCTGGTAGTTCAGGGGCAGATCCTTGACATCGCGGACAAAGAGATGCCAGTCATCGGGCAGCTTGCCGAAGTACTTCATGGAGATATCGCAGTAATGGGTCAGCTTGATTCCTCTGCCCTGGGTGTTATCAGACGGGCGGAAGCAGAGCTTTGCCATCTCCAGCATGGCCTCCTCCTTGGTCTCGGCGATATAGAGCATGGCTTCAGGTGCTGGCTCGATCTGCTGCATATTGCCGTTCTTGGCATCTATGACCATCCAGTCCTCGGGCTTGTCGGTCCTGCCCATAAATGTCCTGCGGTATATGACTGAGCTTGGCTGAACAACCACTGGAATGCCGAGCCTGTTAACGCCGGTAGCGATGGATGCTGCCTTTTGGGAGTATGCTCCCCAGGCCACGCCGCATGCTCCGACCTTGGACATGATATAATCGGCGATATCATCGTAGTTGGCACGCTCATTTCTGTGAGCGAAGATGGTTGCCACCTTGATTGCTGCTCCATGAATGTGGGCATTGGCCACACATGAGCCTATGTTGCAGATGTTCCTGCCATCAAAGGCACCCTCGTACTGCTCCCAGATGGTCTTGCCATCTTCATCCTTATACAGGGACATGTCCATGGCCATGCAGCCCGTGGCAACGACGATGTAGCCTCTGTCAACGAACTCCTTGGCGATGTCGTAGCACTCCTTGGTGCCGTTGGGATAATTCGAGCATCCTACCAGCGCTATAACTCCCGGAATCTGGCCAAGAACCAGGGGTGCACCAACTTTTCTGATCTCGGTATCGAGCACAGGTCCCCTGCCCGCTCTCATCTTGAACTTCTGGTTCCTGATATACTCGCGGTTGGCATACTCATAGAGCTTCAGTATGGGAATCTCCTGGGGGCAGGTCTGCTCGCATCTCTGGCAGCCCACACATACCTCATAGGTAGAGGAGAATGGTTCCAGATTGCCCTTCAGTGCCTCGCTTATCATCTCGCTGATCCTGATGTGGGGCGGACAGACGAAGGCACACTGATTGCACTCTGTGCATGTTGCCAGGGTATCCTTGAACTGCTGCTCGGTAAAGAGGCTCTCCTTCTTGTACTGCTCGCGCTTGGGCTTGACTGCAACCGCGGTCCTGATGGCCACCTCTCCGGCCTTTACTGGATCGAGGATTGCCACACCGGGCATCTTGAAGCTGACCAGATCCTCCACAATGGCATCGGCTGAGTCATTGGTCCTGTCGGGCAGGCCGAGCATGATCTTGTCGTTGCTGGCGATGACGGGGATGTGCCTTTGCTGGCAGTCCTCCAGCACATCGCAGAATACGCACTGCTCGTCCACAATCACTGTATCCATGATTCCGGCGCGAACCATCTTTCTCCACCAGCCCATGGCACCAGCCACCTTGGCCTTGGGTCCCAGGTTGGGGGGGATCCTGGATTCCCTGCCGGTCTCAGTGATCCTGGTGAGGTCAATGGCGGTGCAGCATACGCCGCCTATGTCAACCTTGTCCCAGAGATTATTGTTCTCGGCATAGATCATGGCCTCTGCGCCTGCTGCCAGGTTGTGGCCGTAGGCGATGAGAACGCCCTTGTTCTGATCCAGGGTGCCCATGCCGATCTCCACCAGGGGTGCATCGGCTGCGCCGCGGGGCATATCGTAAGCCACCGTCTGCAGCATGTCGCAGATCTCCTTGCCCAGGGAGTCGATCATGCCGCCGTGCAGCGACTTGGACTCGAAGTCCATAAAATAGCCTTCCTGACCGGTGTGAGTGGCCGCCAGGAGCTGCACGATCTCCTCTTCGCAATACTCCAGGGCCTCGCCGAAGTCCTTGAGCGACTTGGGCTTGATCCCCAGGATGGTGCGAGTGAGGGGCGCATCCACCAGGATCTCGCTGCCCATATCGAAGGGCATATCTCCGAACTTGTCCAGACACCAGTGGTAAAGGTGCCTGCCGTGAGCAGTATGGGCGCAGGTTCCCATTAAAACCGCAACCAGAACGATCTTACCGCAGGCAGCGGCCATGTCAATGCCACAGGCCCCCTTCTTGTTGCCGGTCAGGTCGCATGGTCCATAGGTACAGAGGGTGCATGTATCATCTGCCGGTGAATACATGATCTTGTACCGGTTACAAATCTTGAAGTCCCAGTCACGAAGCGTTGCCACACCTGGCTTGGGGAAGGGGCCCATCTCCTGGTCCCATTCATCCTCTTCTTTTACGACAGCTCCTATGTTGATCTGGACGTTCTTCATGTCCTCAACCGAAAAGCTGCCTTCTCTTGTTGCCATCGGAATCTTAGCCTCCTCTTCCTTTGATATACGCCGCTTGAGTTCGCATAGAGTAGATAAAACACTTTCGGATACCAGTTAATATAGAATTTTATTAATTTTGATTAAACATCATAGTATTAATTTTATAAATAAATTTTCAGTTAACAGCGACTCAATAAGATCACTATTGTTAATGAAGTGTACTCTGCCCACAAGCTTGAAATGCCAATACATTGAAGGCCACAACGACCTATGAAAAATCGATTGCGGAAGAGCTTTGTCAATGCTGCCGAATGCAAGCATGGGGGCAAGGTGCAGGAAGCGAAGAGAAGATTGGGGGCTGAGCCGCTGGACTTCTCCGCCAATATCAATCCCCTGGGATCGCCCCCCCTGAAGGAGTTGGTCAGCCGAGAGCTCAAGCAGGTCGGCCACTATCCTGACAGCAGCTACCAGGGATTCTGTCGCGCAGCGAGCCGCTTCGTCCAGGTCGATCCGGGATGCATCGTTCCAGGCAATGGATCATCTGAGCTGATCAGGATATTCGCGGAGGCTGTGCTGGAAGAGGGGGACCTGGCAATAATCCCCACCCCCACCTTTGGAGAGTATGAGAATCAATCACAGCTCGCCGGAGGCAGGACGGAAAGGCTGGCGATTGGTAAGGATGGCACCCCCCTCCTTCGCGACTCCGACCTACACCGGGCCAAAGCCCTCTTCCTCTGCAATCCCAATAATCCCACCGGACGGCTGCTCTCCCAAAATCAGGTTCACGATCTGGCGGACAGATGCGAGGAGGCAGAGGTATTCTTATTGGTGGATGAGGCCTTCATAGAGCTCAGCCGCCCGGAGGAGAGCGTAGCTCAGCTTGCTCCCAGCAGGGAGTATCTCTTTGTGATGAGATCCCTGACCAAGTCCTTTGGAGTGCCGGGGATGAGATTGGGCTTCGGCGTGACCAATCCCCTTTTAGCTGGAATCATGAACCGGGCAAAGATCCCCTGGTCCATCGGCTCCATTGCCGCCGCTGCAGCAGAATATCTCCTGGGATGTGAGGATCACCTGACCAGGTCTAGAGAGCTGATAGCCGAGGAGCTGAATTATCTGATCCCCTCCCTGAAGAATCTGGGCCTGGATCCGCTGCCAAGTCAGGTCAACTTCATCCTGGTGAATATCGAATCGGCGGGCCTTGGCTCGGACGTCCTGGCAGAGCGCACCATGGCCCGTGGCGTTCTGGTGCGGGACTGCCAGTCCTTCGGCCTGGAGAAGAGCTACATCCGGGTGGCAGTGAGAGGCCACGAGGATAACGAGCGGCTAATCGATGTCCTGGAGAGGGCATTAAGATGCAAAGACTGAGCTGCGAGAGGTTTCCCTGCCACCACCCCGAGCAGGACTGCTCATTATGCTTCTGCCCATTTTACCCCTGCCGGGATGTGAGAACGGGAGGCTTTGAGCGAGATGGCTCCTGGTGCTGTGAGAATTGCCAGATCGTTCACCAAAAAGATGTGGCTGAGATGGTGCTGGATGGGCTCTTGCAGGGCCTGCCCATCTCCCAGGTCTGGAAGAGCCTCGAGGAGCGGCTATGACCCTGGCCATTGAGGAGGCTTTAACTGTATTTCTTTTAGCGGTGGCCTTTGACATACTGATCGGCGAGCCTCCGGTTCGAGTTCACCCCGTGGTCTGGATCGGCAGACTGATCTCCTTCCTGCGCGCCCGGGCGGGGCCCACTAAGGTGCAGGGCATCCTGCTGGCCATAACCGTGATTGCAGTCTCAGTTCTGGCGGCTCATCTGCTGGTCAGGGCGGCGCATGTTATGCCCGTGCTGCCTCTCTTGGTAGGAGCATATCTCTTGAAGTCCACATTTGCCATCAGATGCTTGTTGGAGACCTCCAGCAATATCGGCAGGATGATAGACCAGGATATGGAAGAAGCAAAGAAGATGCTGCCCGCCCTGGTGGGAAGGGACACCTCCACCCTAACAACTGCCCAGGCCAGCTCAGCGGTGATAGAGTCGCTATCTGAAAACTATGTGGACTCCATTCTCTCCCCCATATTCTACTATATTCTCTTCGCACCCATAGGCCTGGGCCTGGAGGCGGCCATTGCCTTCAAGGCCATCAGCACCATGGACTCGATGATCGGCTACAAGAAGCCTGGATTGAAGGAGCTGGGATATGCTGGAGCGAGGCTGGACGACCTGGCGAACTGGATTCCCGCTCGATTAAGCATAATCCTGATCGCCCTGGCCCGACCGAGAGGCGCCCGCTCGGCCATTAGAGAAGCCTTTAAATATCACAGCGCCACCCCCAGCCCCAACTCCGGCTGGCCCATGGCCGCAGCTGCCGGGAGCCTGAAAATCCGCTTAGAGAAGCCTGGCCAGTATATCCTGCTGGGAGAGAATCCGAATCCAGAGACAAGGGATATATTCCGGGCCACAGGCCTCGTCCAGTCGGCCATCGCCCTCACACTGGCAGCGGCGTTCATCTGCCTGCTCCTATAACCATAATGTTTATCCAATTCGAGGATGGAGTAAATGAGAATGGAAACCATGCAAGATCTCCTGGAGAAAGTTCAAGAGTTTGCCTTTCATGATTTTGGCAAAGAAGAGGCTAAAAAGCTCTTCGGCTGGGATGTCGCAGAGATACTGGTCAACAGCTCGAAGGAAGATGAAAATCACATTCTAATCATATTTAATAATAATTTTATGCTCTTCATCAGGTACTTCCTAAACCTCGATCCCTCTCAGACCGATGATACCTGTGAGTTCATCCTGAGCCTGAAGACTGACCTCACTTCTCGCATAAAGTATTCAATCAACTACGGAAATTATATTCACGGCCAGGGATACATACGCTTCAGGGTGGCAGACACAAAGAACAGAATGGTTCAGGTGATGCTGGAGGAGTTCTATATCCCGGCGATAAAGAACGTCTACAAGCCCATAATCGAAAGGTTCAAGGGATTCTATGGCAAGGACTTCTTCGGAGTAGAGGCTGACGGCAATGGCGGACAGATATATTATGCACCGATACGCAATATGAGCGAGCACAAGGGAGCCCGGCTGGGCGATGTGATCGGCAGGCTGACTGAGCTGGAGCTGCTCTTAAAAGATCCCCATATCAGGCAGGATCTGGCCAAGGTCGACCTCCAGCTCAGCCTTCTCCCCTCCATGATGGATTCGGGCCTCTAGCCAATTCTTCTGCATTCCAGCTTATGGGGAAGCTCCTCCAGAAGCTTCTCATAATCCTCTTCTCCAAGCCTCTCTCGCAGTAGGCTGGCCTGACGGCCTTCCTCCGGCTGAGACGCTTCAGCCTCCAGGAACTCTATCGCCTTTTCTGAGATCTGGCGGATGGTGGATGAAGGAATCCGATCCCCCTCCTTCCCGGCCAGCCGCAATGCACCGGCATAGTCCGCCCGTGCCTCCTCCTTCTTTCCGGTGCGGGCTTCGCACTCCGCCAGATCGACGGTAGCCAGGAGACTGAGATCAGCATGTCCCAGAATCCTGGCCTGGCGCTGTCTCAACATGGCCATCTCTTCTGCTCGCTGATAATCATCCTGAGCCAAGAAGAGGAGGGTCATATCGCGGTAGACCTCTATGAGATCCAGCGATGCACCCAGCCGGCCGAAGATCACAAGAGCCTGTTTCATCCTTCTTAGAGCATCCTCATAATCCCCGCTGGCCAGGGCTAGCCGACCAAGAGATGAGATGGCTTTTGCCTCCTCATAGGAGAGAGACAGCTTCCGAGATAAAGCCAGGGCCTTCTCAAAGCAGCTCTTTGCCTCCGGATAGAGCATATCCTTAAGAAAGCGCTCTCCCTGAGCTCTATAAAGCTGGATTTTCAAAGGCGGATAGTCAGTGCGAGAGACCTGAGTCTCTGCCTGGGAGAGATAGAAGCGGGATTGCATCGAATGCCCCTCTTGAATATTGAACAGAGCGGCGGCGATGTAGCCCTCACATAGATCGGGCAATGCCCCCAGGCCCTCCAGAATGCCTATTGACTGGGAGAAAAGCTCAATTGCTTCATCCGATCTGCCCATCTGGCCGGAGATGATTCCCAGGTTCAATTTGGCTGAAGCTACACAGGGCAGGGCATCTAGATCCTGGAAGATGTCCAAAGCCACATCAAATAGCGTTCTGGCCCAGTTGAGGTCTCCCATATCCTTGTAGACCAGGGCCATATTGAAGAGAACCTGGCCACGGTTGTAGACCTCTCCAGTCTGGTCAAACCTCTCCACGCTCCTCTTATAGCAGGCAATGGCTTCTGCCCACTGGCCGCTATCTGTGTAGCTGCCGGCGAGGGCTGAAAGAACCTCACCCTGGCCGGAGAGGTCGCCTGTCTCCTCCAGCTCCACCAGCTGTCTCTTGTACTCCTCGATATCAGGGGATATCTCGCCCCGTCCTGCCCGGATCATATCGATGCTGGCCTGCATCTCCGCCGCGCCCGCTTGATCCTTGAGGCGCCGGTATATCTCCAGAGCCCGCTGAAAGTGCTCTGCTGCTAGATCGCGCTCTCCTTGGCGGTGGTAGAGGTTTCCCATGTTTCCCAGCACCTGGGCAATGCCGGCTGAGTCCTCCAGCTTTTCAAAGAGGCTCAGGCTCTTGCTATAGCTATCCAGAGCATCCGCCCACTGACCTCTCTTATAGCAGAGGCCTGCGACATTGCTCAGGACCGAGGCCTCGCTCTCCATATCCCCCGCCTTCCCGAAGCCCTCCAGGCTCAAGCGATAGTTCTCTAAGGCAGCGGCCCAGTCACCCTGCCGGTAGCACATATTGCCTAGGTTGTTCCTGGCTACCGAAACGGAGTACTCGTCCCCCAGCCCCTCCATAATCGCCAGGCTCTCATTGTAGTCCTCCAGGGCCTCATCCCACTGGCCAAGATCGGCATGGAGATTTCCCAGAGCGCACTGGACTGCCGCCACTGCCGAAAGATCATCTCTGGAACGGAGGGCCTCCAGAACCTGAGCATACCTGGTCAGAGCCTCCTGCCATCTACCCCTTCTCAGGAGCAGATTTACCATGGACTCGAGCGCCTCGATCATCGACCTAGAGTCCCCTCCCACAATCTGCAGATCGAGACATTTTCGGTAGCACTCCAGTGCTCCCTCCAGATCGCCTCTCTCGGCCATGCTCCTTGCCAGGCCATAGAGCGATCTAGCCTCCCCTCGAGCGTCACCCAGTTCCCTGAAGCCATCTATGCTCTGCTGGTACAGTTCCTCTGCTCGCTCCTCCTCCCCAGACTGAAGATAGACGCCTGCCAGATTTCCCAGGGTAACTGCCATGCCGTGCCCATCGTTCAGAACACGCCTCGCCTCCAGGCCCTGACGGTAGCATAAGATGGCATGCATGAGATCCCCTCGATCGGAGTAGAGGTTTCCCAGGTTGTTCTCCGCTGCAGCCAGACCCCGCAGGTCCCCATTATCCTCAAATGCCCTGGCCGCCCCTTCAAAACAGGACTGGGCCTGATCCCACTCCCCTCCGAGCTGATAGATCAGCCCCAGGCTCAGCCTGTTGCCGGCAGCACCAATTTGATCCCCCAGATCCTCCTTTGTGGCAATGCTCTTTTCCAAGAACTCCCCCGCAAGGTGAAGATCGCCCCTGCTCTGATAGACAAGGCCGATGTTAGACTGGACCATCGATGCACCCTGTCTGTCTCCCTGCTGGCAGAATGAATTATAGGCATGAGAATACATCTGCAGGGCAACATCCAGATCTCCTTTCAGATGATATACGCCGCCCAGATTGGATAGGGCCTCAGCCGCTGCTGTCACCTCGCCCATTTCCATGAAGAGATCCGCCGCCCTCTGGTAGCACTCGATCGCCTCCGGCCAATCAGAGCAGTCGCAGCAGATCCTGGCAATGCAATTCAGAGCCTCTGCAGATCCACTCAGATCTTTGGATCTCTCCCTGATCTTCAGGCTCTCCCGGGAGCATTGCAGTGCCATTTCCAACTGCCCCTGCTTATGGTGAACGCCCGCCAGAATAACCAGAGCCCGGGCAAGGGAGGAGGAATCTTTATGCTCTTTCATGATCGCTATTGCCCTTTGAAGGTGGTCTTCTGCCAGGGTCCAATTCCCGTCCTCCAGGAAGCATTGACCCATCCGGCAGAGGGCCTTGGAGGCGAGAGAGGGATGGCCCTTCTGCAATGCCGCCAAGCTCCGGCCATAGAGCTCCAGAGCTTCCTTTAGCCTTCCCTCATGAAAATAGATATCAGCAAGACGGCACTGCATCTCTGCCGCTCCGGATTGATCTTTCAGATCGGCCAGCAGATGGCTGGCTGATTGCAGACTGATCTGGGCCCTCTTGCCGTTGCCGGTCTGAGAGTAGATGCTAGCGAGGGAGGCAAGAGCCCGAGCTGCCCCCACGGGATCATCCGACAGCTCCCTCTCCTTCAGAATGGTCTGATACAGCTTCTCCGCCTTTTCCATATCGCCTTGAATCTGGCAGAGCTCTGCCAGGTTGCTGGTAGCCTCCATCCGCCCTTTTTTGTCCCTTGGATCGAGCACCTCCAGGATGCGGGAATAGCAGATCTGGGCCTGATGGTACTCACCCTGCAGGCGGCGGGCGCGGCCCAGCCTCTCCAGGACCTGAGGCAGAAGGCGTGGCCTTTTAGCCATATCGATAGCAACGAGAGCCTTCTCATAACACTGGCAGGCCCGGGCCCAGTCCTCCTCCTCACCGTAGAGGGCCCCCAAGCATAGGAGGATACTGGCTAATGAATCATCATCAGAGAGAATCTGGGCCAGATCCGAAGCATTGCTGTAGTATTCAATTGCCGCCTGATGAAAGAAGAGATGGTGAGCAAGCCTTCCCAGATTGAACCATGCCTGAACGCTGTTGACCACAGAGGCATAATCCTCCAGGTCGGTGAGGCGCCTTTTCATAACCTCCTCATCGGAGGAGAGCATGGCCTCAATGAAAGAGGATAATAACGATGGAACGCCAACGGATAGGCTCTTCAGCCTCTCGGGATCGTAGCCCTCGGGATCGGAGAGCATCTCGGCGAAGGAGCCGAGGGAGGAGACGACGCTCTCAGAGCTCGAGTCCATATTCGCCCCCCAAGATAGGATGGGAAATTGAAGGATATTTATTCGATTTGAGGACTGCAGCATGTCTGAATACCCCTTTATGCTTAAGGAAGGCTGCATTATCACCTGCCATGAGATCGGCATCAAATAACATATTATATCATCCCCACAATCGTTTTAAAATTCTTCGGCCGACATACCACACCACTATATACTGTTCGACCATATAAATTCTTCTATTTCTTCATAATGTTAATCAAAAAATGTGTGCACCTTAATATTAATATTGGAATTAACATATAAAACAAAAGACAAAAAAGCTCGGCTCCCGTTGGGGGAGCTACTTCAAGACCAGCTTTAGGGCCCTCTGCGGACAGCCCACAACGCAGGCTCCGCATTGAATGCACTTTCCCGAGTCGGCGACCACCCGCCAATCCTCAAAGCGAAACGTTCCGGTGGGACATATTGATACGCATGCCCCGCAGTTCACGCATTCGGACTCATCCCTGATCACCGGGATCTCCAGAGGAACCACCCTTACTCCCCGCCTCTCAAAGGCCTCCATTACCTCCTGGACCTTCTCAGGCGGAACCTCCAGGACTATCTCGCCGCTCACTGCATTGATGCTCGCCCTCTCGATGTTAACCAGAGCCTCAGTCTCCAGAATCACTGAGGCGATGAGGGGATGGCGGACAATGCCCGGAGCCACATGAAGCATCAGCTTCAAGGCTATCGCCTCCGGGCCAAGAGGCGAGAGAGATGATTGCTGGTAATCATTCCTATCACCTTATGCTCTCTGTCCACCACCGGCAGGGCAGAGATGCTATGAGTATCCAGGGTGCGGGCAGCGAGCTCAATTGGCTCATCCAAGCGGACCGAATGGACCCGACGGGTCATGATCTCCGCTATGCGGGATGGTTTTCCGCTGGCCACCGCTTTGGATATATCCCAGGCAGTTATAATGCCGATCAGCCTTCCATCCCGGGAGACCACCGGCAGATGGTCGAAGCTGCCGCTGATGATCAGCTTTGCCGCCTTCTCCACCGGGATATCCTCAAAGACGGTAACCACATCCCTGCTCATGACATCTCCCACATTGGGCGACTCCTTGGTCTGCTTCATGGGCCGGCTGCTTCCCACCCGGGATAGGGGTTCTGCTGCCTGGCTGAGCAGGAACTCGCCCCGCTCCACCTGCTCCTTTAATGTCCGGGCAACCTCTCTTGCCATCTGGAAGCTGGATAGAGGAGAGCAGGAGACCTCTTTGCCCCCCAGGTCGATCGTGCCCGACTTCAGCTCCTCATAGCTGACCATCCTCACCGAGGGCTTATCCCTGCGCTGGATGCCATAGTCCTGCACCGGGACGGTGATATCGCTGTCCCGCACGGCAGTGCTCTTGGCGAGCCTCTCATTTAACATCGGTATGGGAATTCCTATCCCCAGGTAAAGGCTGGGGCCATATTTATGAAATGTTGCTGCCCGCAGGAAGCTGTTGTTCATCCTCTTAAGGTCGCCGGTGACCATCAGAGTGGAGAAGCCATTCTCAGGATTATGCTGGGTTCCCGCGCCTATGACATAGCCCTGAGCCCCCGCCAGGAAGATGCGCGTACCTACCCCGATGTATTCGAAGCCCGGATCGTTGGAGAGGGGAGAGAGCACCCCTGCACCGCTGTAATGGACATTGCCAAGACCCGGAAGGAGGGTGCCCATGTAGGTGTGCATCGTCCGGTCGGAGGAGTTGGTAGCGGCATTGTAACGCTGATAGGCATTGCGGGGATTGACCACTGTGGCCTGGTTGAAGTCCTCCAGCCTGAGGCTGGTCTCCAGATCCATCTGAGGGTAGCAGTCCGAGGGAGATCCATGAGCCTCGACCTCAATCTGCTTTCCAATTACCAGGTCCTCCATAACATGCGCCCCGCCATACTCGATCCCCCGGTCCTCAGAGGGCTGGGTCGCTCCTAAGAAGAGGTCGACGGCGGCGATGCCCCCATAGGCCTCCACCCTGTTCAGATAGGCGCGGGCGATCTTTATGGGAGGATCGCTATGGCCCAAATTGAGAAAAACCCCGGAAGAGCACATGGCGCCGAAGGTACCAGTGGTGACGACATCCACCTCACGCACCGCTCCCGCCGTGCCCAGCTCATCCACGAGATCTGGCATCTCCTCAGCCGTAACAACGCGGGCCGAGCCGTTGCGAATGCGTTCGTTGATCTCCGATAACGACTTCTCTTGCACATCGGCAAAGGGGGGGCGATCCGATAAAAACTTATTGGGCTAGCACTGCCAATAACGTTATCTGCCAAAAGAGAATCAGAGGTCGATATATGGCGCAATTTCCAGGGAAGAGAATCGTCCTCACCAGCGATACCACCATGATGAGCAGCTATCATGGAGGGGTGATGCTCGGCTTTGCTGCCATCATGCCCAGGGCAACCCTGCCCGATTGGATCTTCCAGAACTTCTTCTGCCCGCCAGTGCCGGCGTTGGAGGACGGATCGGCGGCAACTGCCCCCTGCGGCATGAGAAAGGTGGAAGCGGCACTCCTGGAGTCCGGATTCTCCAGGGATGAGGTGATGGTGGCCCATCCCCTTCACCTTGACCGGGCCATCGGACCGGAGACCAGGATCGTGGGGATAACCCATGATGACCCCATGGGAAAGATCGCCCTCCGGGAAATAGAGGATATCATCCGCCGCGGCCCGCCCTTCAACCGCTCTCGGTTCATCGAGCTTTTAAGTCACCCCCTGATAAGAGAGCACCGGCCACGAGTAGTCCTGGGTGGAAACGGCGCCTGGGAGGTCATGGGGGAGAAGGTGGATGTCGACCACATCTACCTGGGAGAGGGCGAGAGCGATTTTCCCGAGATCTGCCGGCAGATCATAAGAGGAGAGAACGTTCCGGAGGTGTTGCGGGGATCGGCGGTGCCTGGGGATAAGATACCGGTAAACAGAGGAGCGACCATTGGCGGAATTGTGGAGATCGGCAGGGGCTGCTGGAGAGGATGCGCCTTCTGCTCGCCCACCATGCGCTCTGTGCGCCACAGGCCTATTGAAAATATTCTTAAAGACGTGCGGGTGAACCTGGAATGCGGCCAAGAGGATATCATCCTCCACAGCGAGGACGTCTTCTCCTATGGCTCCAAAGGCACAAGGCCGAATGAAAAGAAGATGACTGAGCTCGTGACCGAAGTCAAGAAGCTGGGGCCGAAGACGATGGACTTCTCCCATCTCAGCCTGGCCTCGGTCCACTCCAACCAGGGTCTATTAAGAGAGATCTCCAAGATCGTGGGCATAGGCTCGGATCAGAACCACATGTCTGCCTGGATAGGGATAGAGACGGGGAGCTGCCGCATCCTGAAGATGCATATGCCCCAAAAGGCGCTTCCTGGAGAGACGGAGAACTGGCCCCAGATCGTAGAGGACTGCTACCGCCTCTTCGACGAGGAATCCTGGCTTCCCGTGGCCAGCCTGGTTTTGGGCCTGCCTGGAGAGACGGCAGAGGATGTCATCCGGACCACGGAGCTGGTGGAGTCTCTGAAAGATTACACCGGCCTAATGCTCCCCCTCTTTTTCACCACCATCGCCGAGACGAAACTGGGCGGCACAAGGGGCTTTTCAAAGGCCGATGCCTTGCCCGAGCACTGGCATCTGGTAGGTCTGTGTCTTGAGTACAACCTAAAGCATTTGAAGAAGCTGCACCAGCTATACAAAGAGAGGATGACTGCAGGACCACTGGTTCACGCTGCCTTGACCGGAGTGAACTTGATCGCAGACGTCGCACTTAATAAATATCTGAAGAGAATGAAAAGAGGCGAGCCGCCCAACTGAGCCCCTGCCTAGCGGTGGCATATGGAGCTGAGAAGCGGAAGAGACGTTCTAGCACCAGCGTCACGCTATCATTATAGTACTAGAGGTATTCTTATGCAAACACAAATATTTTGCCATTGACATGTCGGAATTGCCGAGCGCGCATCCGGATTCAGAGATATTAGATCAATAATTCTCCAAAACAGACCTCACCACTCCTTTGTGGTCCCCCTTTAGGGAGTAAACGTTGTGATCCCCAGAGACATCAATGCTCAAAATGCCCAGGCGAGTGTTCATGAGCCCGACCATCGCCGAAACCCCTCGGTAGCTGACGTCAAAGCCCTCCTTCGCGAGATAGGTGAAGACGTCCTCCGTGGTATAGGCACCATCGCTTAGGAAAAGCTTCAAGACCGCCTTCCGGATTCCCACGCCATCTCGCTTAAGATAATTCCTCAGTCTTTCCTGGATTCGTTCTTCCGCGCTCTCCATCCGGCAAAATCACCGCCTCGAAAGAATGGATTTAAGGATTATAAAGGTATTCTCTCCACGACCGGTCCATCCTGCAGAGGATACCTCTCAATTATACAAAGATCGCATTTGCAGCCCTCTAGATCCGGGCATATCTCCTCCAGAATCCAGGCGGCGATCTCGATCCTTCCTTCCAGGCAGGAGTACATTTCAGCAGGCACCTCCAGCCCATCGATGATCCCCAGCGCTGACTTTAGATCACCCTCCTTACCCTCAATTATGCCGTGGATTATGGTTCCCTCTTCTGTGATGTAGTCCAGCGGCCGGGATGTCCTCTCCGCCCGGCGTCGCAGTCTCTCTCTCAGCTGCACAGCATCCTTGAAGCGGGAGGGACAGTAATGCACCTTGATGTCATCCAATAGATAGCCTCGGGCCATCTCTTCGCTGCCTTCTGCACCGCAGCCCAGGTCCAGGGGCAAAAAACCCTCTTCCATTAGACGAGAGAAGTTGGTCTCTGAGAACTCAAGCTCATTTAGGTTCAGAAAGGCATCTGCTTCTCGGACGGCATGAACGATCTGGGGCGCTGGCTTATATGCCGGGATCTCCACCCCAGCCTGCAATCCCAATGCCTTTGCCTCCTCCAGGACCTCCTTTAGTCCGACTGGATCAGACCATTCCTCATCAGGCGGATGGAAGCGGATCTCATCCAGGCCGGCTCTTACCAGCCTCTTCAGGACAGATCTGTTGGGCAGAATGCCGGTGTAGAGGTGGATATGGTGCTCGCTTCCGAACTCCTCCTTCAATGCCCGGATGCAATCCAAGACATAGTCCAGCCTTAAGAGGGGCTCTCCTCCCGTGATCCCCGTGCCCAGGGCGCCGATGGCCCTGCCCTCGCTCAGGATATCAGCCAGCTCTCCCACCGGCTGCTCATCGGCATATGCCACATCCTTTCCCCTTCGATCCTCGGAGATTGGGCAGTAAAAGCAGCCCCGTTCGCACCGGCCAGTGACGAAGAGGACCAGGCCCGCCCCCTGCCGACAGATCTGGCAGCCAGGGGAGAGGTAGTTGTAGATCGATCCCACAGAATCGGATTGCCACTGGAGCATGATTGCAGGAAAGGTGGGTTGGATTATCAATTTTGTGGAATCGGCTGAGCACAGGGGCAGCGGCATCAAAACGGTTATCAGAGAGAAGGGCATTGATCCTTTCAAAGAAAGAATATAATTAAAATATATTTAAAAGGATGGTTCTTTGTGAGAGAATATCTCCTCGGAAATGCAGCTATCGCCAAAGGACTGCTGGAGGCGGGGATCGGACTTGCCGCCGGCTACCCGGGAACTCCCTCCTCAGAGATCATTGAGGGCCTGGTGGAGCTGAAAGGCGATCTGCCCCTACATATAGAATGGTCTGTGAACGAGAAGGTGGCGCTGGAGGTGGCGGCAGGTGCCTCTTGGACCGGCTGCCGCTCCGTGGCCACCATGAAGCATGTGGGCCTGAACGTGGCCGCCGACCCCTTCATGACCCTGGCCTACCTGGGGGTAGGAGCAGGGCTGCTGGTGATCTGTGCCGATGATCCCTTCTGCCATTCATCCCAGAATGAGCAGGACTCACGACGCTTCGCCCAGTTCGCCTCCATTCCCTGTCTGGATCCTGCCGACCCCCAGGAGGCCCGGGATATGGCGATCTATGGCCTGGAGCTGTCGGAGAAATTCAACATCCCGGTAATGCTCCGGCCCACCACCCGCGTCTCTCATGCCCGGGCGGATGTGGAGGTGAGCCAGGATCGACCAATTCCAGTCGAGCGCCGTTTCGTCAAGAATCCTGCGCGACGGGTGGCCCTGCCAAGCCATGCCCGGCCGCTCCACCACGAGCTTTTGGCCAAGCAGCCAGCAATAGAAGAGGAGCTGGAGGGGTGCCCCTGGAACAGGCTAACCCTCCGGGGGGAGACGGGAGTGATAGCCTCGGGGATTGCCGGTCTGTATGCCGAAGAGGCCCTGACGGATCTGGACCTTGACCACACTCTGCTCAGGATTGGAGCCTATCCCGCCCCAAAGAAGCTGATATGCCGCATGCTCGAGCATGTCTCGAGGGTGCTGGTGATAGAAGAGCTGGAGCCGGTGGTCGAAGAACAGGTGGCGATGCTGGCAGGGAAGATAAATCCCTCCATACAGATCCTGGGCAAGGAAAAGGAGATCCCTCGCGAGGGAGAACTGGACCTTATTACGGTGAGAAATGCCCTGGCCAGGATGAACGGCCTGGGTATTATGGAGAGAGCATCCTTTGCAGCAGCGGAGATAGTCCCACCCCGGCCTCCGGCTTTATGTCCAGGCTGCAGCCACCGTGCCACCTACTATGCCATGAGACGGGTCTATGGCAAGAAGGCGATCTATCCCAGCGACATAGGCTGCTATACCATGGCAGTGGGCATGGGGACGGTTGATACCTGTCTGTGCATGGGGGCGAGCATCAGCCTCGCCAGCGGCATAAGATTCGGCGGTGAGACGGAGGGGATCTGCGCAAGCCTCGGAGACTCCACCTTCCTGCATGGAGGCATGACCGGCCTATTGAATGCCGCCTACAATAAGGCCAGGATCACAGTGACAATTCTGGACAACTCCACCACCGCCATGACCGGCCATCAGCCTCATCCGGGAACCGGGGTCACTGCCACCGGCGAGCCCACGGCCCAGGTCTCGCTGGAGGAGCTGGCCAGGGCTTTGGGGGCAGGGCTGGTCGAGACCGTTGATCCCTACGACCTTGAGGGGACGATGGAGGGATTCCAGAGGGCTAAGGATTTTCCCGGCCTATCGGTAGTCATCGCCAGACAGCCCTGCGTGATCAAGGCCCGCCGAAGCGGGACACGGCCACGGGCCTTCAAGGTGAGCGATGAGTGTCAGGGATGCAGGATCTGTGTGGAGTACGGCTGCCCGGCCATTGAGTTTGAGGGAGAGATGGCAAAGATCAACAATCTATGCACCGGCTGCGGGATCTGCGCCCAGATCTGCCCCAGCTCTGCCATTTTGGAGGTGGAGATATGAGAACCTCAGAATGCGATATGGTGATCGTCGGCGTCGGCGGCCAGGGAGTGATATTGATATCAGACGTGATCGGCAGGGCAGGAGTCCTGGCGGGAAAGCCGGTGCGAGGCGCGGAGACCCACGGCATGGCCCAGAGAGGGGGGAGCGTGATCAATCACACCCGAATAGGATGCCGCTTCAGCCCCTTGGTCGCTCCGGGCAGCGCCGATCTCTTGATCGCCCTGGAGCCAGCTGAGGCCCTGCGATTTGGCCATTTCCTCTCCCCAGATGGGGTGGCCCTGATCAGCAACCAGCCGGTCCTGCCGGTAACTGTCACCACCGGAAGAGCCCGGTATCCCTCTTTAGATGATCTGATAGAGCCGCTTTGTGGCCAATGCCAGAGGGTCCTGGCCCTGGATGCCACCGCCCTGGCGCGGAAGGCAGGAACCGCTCAGGCCATGAACGTGGTGATGCTCGGCGCCCTTTCCCAGTATATTCCCCTCTCAGAGGAGCATATCATCCAAGCCCTGGTTGAGGTTGTGCCGCCAAAGCATCTGGAGGCAAATAAGAGGGCATTTGCATTGGGAAAAGCTGAAGTAGAATAGGGGAGATAGACCAGTCTATGGAAGAAGAGAAAAAAATGGTTGAGAACAAGCCAGAAGAAAACAAAACTGAGGAGAAGGCAGAGCCTGTAATCACCCGGAGCATGAGGGAAGAGGCCTGCCCAACCTGCGGAGCGACAGAGCCCTCCATGCCTGCCGTCCTCCCCGACATGAGCTGGTCCATAGAGAAGCTGATCGCCGCCACCAAGGACAAGCATATGCTTGTGCGCTCCAACGCCATCATGCTCCTCTCTAAACGGGATATATCTGAGTCCCTGGAGGCTTTAATTGAGGCCCTCAAAGACGAGGAGTATCTGGTAAAGAGCAATGCCATGGTGGCCATTGCCGGATATGGAAAGCAGGTATCCGATCGCATGATCGAGGCCCTGGAAGATGCAGACAAGGATGTGCGTGCGGGAGCGGCCTGGGTGATCGGTGAGCTGAAGGAGAACCGGGCGGTGGCTGCTTTAGAGAAGGTGGCCAAGGACGACTATCCCCTGGCCAGGATCCAGGCAAAGGCTTCTTTGATCGCCATGGGCAGGGGACCCAAGAAGCCAGAGGCTCAGCCTCCTGTGGCTCAGCCGCCCGAAGATTCACCCGAAACAGGGGACAAAGAGGCAGAGAAGAGCGAAGAGAAGAAGGCAGAATAGATCTGCGAATCTTTTTTCTTTTCAGACAAAATATATCAATCATAAGAGCATAGAATATGTTATGGAAGCCCCAATAGGCAAGAGCGTGTACAATTTTATCGATCTCGTGGGAACCTCAAATGAAAGCTGGGAGGACGCTGTCCAATCTGCAATCAATACTGCGAACCGAAAACTGACCAACGTGAGAATTGCCGAGGTCACGAGGATGGACACCAGGCTTACAGAGGGAGGGATAATGGAGTACAGGGTAAGGGTGACCCTCTCCTTTAAGCATGAGGTCGAGCCCGAGACGCTCTGAGCTCAAAGTAATCCCCGGATTCCGGGAGATGATCTATAAAAGGAAAGGCTTAACAGCTAAACTAAAGTAAGGGAAAATGTGCCCCGGATAAGCCTGATCATACCCACCAGAAACGAATCCCAAACCATACGCCAATGTATCCATAGGGCTCTGGAGGCCTTCGAGAAGGCGGGCCTTGAGGGAGAGATAATCGTTGCGGACAGTTCCACCGACCAGACGGCGGATATCGCTGCCTCCTGCGGGGCGAAGGTCGTATTCCCCCAGAGGCTGGGGTATGGCAATGCATACCTATTGGGTTTCCAGGAGGCTGGAGGGGACTATATATTTCTCATGGACGGGGACCTCACCTACGACCCCGAGACCATTTTGGATATGCTTCCCTGCCTGGAGAGCGGCGAGTATGACCTGGTCATGGGATCGAGGCTCAAAGGCAGGATCATCCCAGGAGCGATGCCCGCCCTTCATCGTTATGTAGGAAATCCTATTTTGACCTGGGTTTTGAACCGGCTCTTCTCCGCCGGAATCTCCGACGCTCATTGCGGTCTGCGTGGCATAACCAGGGATGCCCTCTATAAGCTGAACCTCAGGTCCGGGGGAATGGAGTTCGCCTCGGAGATGGTGATCGAGGCCGCCTCCCGCGGCTTGAGGATCGCTGAGGTTCCCATTACTTATTATCCTCGACAGGGAGACTCCAAGCTGAACTCGTTCACCGATGGCTGGAGGCATATGCGATTCATGATGCTCTACCGGCCAGGGCCCTTTCTGCTCGTCCCGGGCCTGGTAGCACTCCTCCTCGGCCTGATCCTGGCAGTGGTGGTTTACATCGAGGGTGGCTCGAGGATGCATTCCTTGATCCTGGGGGGACTGCTGCTGATCATCGGCTATCAGATGCTTCTTGCCGGGATGCATTTCAGAGCTTTTGGCGCTGCCTGGGGCCTTTCCAAGTCGAGCGGAATGAAGAAGCTGATCAGCTACCATTCCCTGGAAAAAGAGCTCTTAATAGGGCTGGCTCTGCTGGCAGCGGGAATTGTCATTGGCCTCGTGGTCCTCATGAGGTGGAGAGGGGCGGGCTTTGGTGCATTGGATGCCGCCCAGAACGCTATGGTGGCCATGATACTCACCATTCTTGGAATTCAGACCATCTTCTCCGGGATGTTCATCAGCCTGCTATTGCTTTACAATGGGCACCAGGATGGCGAATAATAGGTGGAGATCGCTTATGTGTACGATGCCGTCTATCCCTGGGTCAAAGGGGGGGCGGAGAAGAGGATCTATGAGCTCTCCCGAAGGCTGGCGGCGCGCGGGCATGTCGTCCACTGCTACGGCATGAAATGGTGGCAGGGAGAGGACGAGATCGAAAGAGAGGGCGTTCGCTTTCATGGCATATGCGAGCCCAGGCCCCTTTATGTCAATGGAAAGAGATCGATTGGAGAGGCAGCCTACTTTGCCGCCAGGCTGCTTTCTCACCCCTCAAAGGAGGCGGCGGTCGACTGCCAGAATTTTCCTTATCTGTCCTGCTTTTCCGCTCGTCTCTTGAGCAGTTGGAGGAAGAAGAACCAGAAGCTCTTTATCACCTGGCATGAGGTCTGGAAAGATTACTGGCATGAGTACCTGGGAAGGAAGGGAGAAATTGGCAGGATCACTGAATTGATCGCTGCCCGGCTGACCGATCGCAATCTGGCAGTATCGAAGAGGACGGCCAGGGATCTGGAGAGCCTGGGGGCAAGAGGGGTACAGGTGGTGCCAAACGGCATCGACTGGCAGAAGATCGAGGGGATAGCGCCCTCCCCAAAGAGTTTTGATATCGTTTTTGCCGGAAGGCTGGCCGCTCATAAGAACATCCACCTCCTAATTCAGGCGGTGAGCATAATGAAGTCAGAGATCCCGGATGTGCGGGCAGCGATCATTGGCGACGGGCCGGAGATGGAGAGGCTGAGATCGCTGACAGGGAAATTGGGGCTGGAGAAAAATATCGAGTTCTGCGGATTTCTGGAGAACTATGATGATGCTTTGGCCCTGATGAAGTCCTCCCGGGCCTTCGCCTCACCCTCCACCAGAGAGGGATTCGGCATGGCCGCCCTGGATGCCAATGCTTGCGGCCTGCCGGTGGTGACTGTCGAGCACAGGATGAATGCGGTGATGGATCTGGTCACAGAAAATACCGGATTTATCTGCCCGCCCGCGCCCGAGGATCTGGCAGAAGGCCTCCTTTTGGCACTTCAAGAGAGCCCGAGGATGCGTGGGCCCTGCCTGAAGCTGGCGCAGGGCTACGACTGGGAGAGGATCTGCGATCTGGCAGAAAAGATCTATGAGGTGGAGTAGGTCGGTTTGATTGGATTACAAATAACGGATTTTAACCACAAAGAGCACAAAGATCACAAAGGACTCGCAAAGGTTAGTCCAATTCTTGATAGCCCGAAAAACCTTTTGTGCGGGCTTTGTGTCCTTTGTGAGCTTTGTGGTTAATGGCTCTTCGCTGAATTATGTGAGTCAGGCACGGCCGCGGTTATCGTCTCTGTTCCTCTGCGCCTCTGTGGTTGGGTCAAAGCATAGCGGTTCACCACCAAGGCACAAAAGACATAGAGTTTTTCCGATTCAAAGTTCACCCATGCCAAATAGCGAGAGGAGCCAAAATCGATTTATCCCTAATGCAAAAAAATGTAAAATTTGATATGAAATCCAATCCTCATCTCCCAGATCAGCTCGATGAGGTTGAATTATACATATCCACAAATATTGTGATCGTCTCGTTGCTGGCGCTCGCATTGCCAATATTCATATCGTCATCAATCCCGGCGCTCTTCTTCTCTTCGCACTCAGTGCACGTGGCTGAATCGCTGGTCCTGGCAGGTATTGCCGAGACAGTATCCACTCCTGCTCGGGTCATGTCCACGAGCTGCGTGGTGTTGACAAATGCGGCATTCTCCGATTTGGCCAACTCGATGAACCTCTTCAGGGCATCCAGATAATCACCGTTTCCCGATATGGATGTGGTCAGGCTTATCACCAGGGGCTCGTCCTGGCCCTTGATCTCATTGAACTTGGCGGCAAGAGCATCATACCACTCATCGGCCCCCAGACCCATATCCCTAAAGTAGCTGTCCTGAAGAGGCATCAAACCGTCAGATACCGTATAGCTGCTTGTTGGCACAGCATAGAAATCGTGGCCTTCAACCGGATAGGGCCAGACATCGTCCTCATGGCCGGGAGCATAAATGATCCCTGCCTGGAAGCCGGCATTATACTCGATGCCCAGATCGTCCAGTGCCTTGTAGGTGTCCTCGTTCTGATCAAAGGACAACGGCTTGTATCCCCGAATGGGCTTTTCGTTCTTGCCGCATACATGAGCCGCACTCGCATAACTATAGGAGCTCTCAAGTATTGCCCGCTGTTCCTTATATGGCATTGTGCTCAATTTTTCATCCGAATGATTTCCCGCCATGCCAAACTCGATATTCCCATAAAGGCCCAGCTGGGTTAGATACAAAACCAGACTGGATGCGGAAACGTCCTGGGTCAAGAACATGGTTGATGGTATTTTATCCTTGATCATCGAGTTGTACACGTTGGCGATATTGTCCCTGTCGTCTGCCGATTGCTCCTCTGTAGGAGTTGCGGATCCGCTCACATCGATCATCAGATTGACGACTTGCGAGCTCTCCTGCTGCGACATCCCCTCGGGAACGGCAGCCAAAATACATAGGCTCCGGTGACAGTTCTGGAGAAAGATTAATTGATCGATCCTCTCGTTCTTTTACGCTAGATTATATTTTTTCATTATGGTGATTTCTTCTTTGATAGCCACATTAATGGCATCTATAAGGACTGCATTGGTTGCTTCAACTGAGCTATTAATCTTGTTATCTGCGGGAGGTAATTTCATATTTCCATATGCGTCAAAGCTGCCCTTCCTTAAGCCCAAATGCGATATATTATTTCTATATTCGGTCTTTACGTGGTTCTCTAGAAAATTATTTAAGCTTTTGCCAATAAACCTTTTGAAAAATATTCTAGTAAGATCATTATCCGGTATCGTAATGGATGGCCTTTTGAAGCTTAAATCTTGCTTCAATTTCATCACGTTTTCATTTTGTATTTCTCTTAAACGCTCGCTTATTCTAAAAAGACATAATAATCTATAGTATGGATTGCATGAGTTAATTGCTTCTCTATAAAGCGTTAGACAAGGACGCAATACTTGCGGAATGTAATTGACAGTAATTATGTCATCCACATCAAGCTCAACTGGCATGTATGGCATTGTTGTATAAGATCGCTGCATTCGCCCTTTTTTTGTCAAAACCTCTATACGTTGTATTTGAATTGGTATTCTTTTTCGGAGGCATATCGCATCAAGAATTCCAATAAACGTCTTATGAGCAATATCGAGAGCGGAATCTATATTATCTTCGGGTATTGTCATAACGATGCTTCGAAGCAAGCCTTCTATGCTCTTCAACTCTACAGTGGCCTGGTGCAAATCGGCATTAACATCAGGATAACGATACTCAAACGAGATTTCATTTAATCGATGGTCGCAATGCTCATGGAAAAGCAAATGGGAAAAACCTTCCCAGGGGTTAACGTGGTGTTCAGTATCATTAAAATATATAAGGAACTCGGAAGCCAAAAAACATTTGACAACAAAGGGTCCCTTATATGTGCCAACATCATCAAAATCGATAGTAACTGTAGAGCCCTGAAATTTTAGTGGCAGATCGGAAATCCCAACTGTTCTGTCGTCGACTTTTTTAAAATGATCTTTTATACCCAGAGGGCTATATTTCATGGAGCAAGAATTTAATTAGCTGATTTATACTTTTTTTGGTAATTTGAAACTTAGGTAGTTTGCGGGTCCTCTTTGTCGACCAGTGCCCATTATCGCTAAATCTAGCATAAACACCGTCTCCAGAACAAACCATCGGAATAGGAATTCTCTTTACGAAGAGTTAAATCCATTGCCGTCCATT